>NZ_JAGRQY010000186.1:0-14235 GCF_018223905.1 Klebsiella sp. 28 | reverse complement strand
ACTATATGGCGGAGCGGCGAAAAAGAATGGCTGAGTTGATGGTGGAGAGCGAAAAATAGTGGTTTTTATATAATATAAAATGGATTTATTTTATTTTATATCGTTGTTTTTATTTGATTTTATTGTTTGTATAAATGTGATTATATTGCAGTTCACGCTCCGTATTTACATTTTAAAAGGTGATTTTTTAAATTTTTTTTGCTATGCGATATTTTGCGTGATGTGATATTTGTTGGAAAATAAGCACTGCGCTTTCGCAATTTTTTATCATTTAGTTGGAAATTAAAATACCCCCTGAACGCCCGCCATTGCTGCATGGATTCGCGAACAAATAGCAATAAATTATTCTTCTTCGGCGACTTTACGCCGCCCGATTTCCGCAGGATGCCAACACTTTGCCGCTGCCGGTTTCTATAGTGGGCCTCGCCGTACCCAACGAGCCAGCGGATGGTTGGCTGGCCTGGACACGAACTTCGTCACGAGGTGTCACAATGAATGGTTCTTTACGCGCGCAATGTATCGCCGAGTTTTTAGGCACCGGGCTGTTTCTGTTTTTTGGTATCTGCTGCCTGAGCGCCCTGAAACTGACCGGCGCCAGCCTGGGGCTGTGGGAGATCTGTATTATCTGGGGACTGGGTATTTCTCTGGCGGTGTACCTGACGGCCGGCATTTCGGGGGGACATCTGAACCCCGCGGTCACCGTCGCCCTGTGGCTGTTTGCCTGCTTCCCGGGCAGAAAAGTGGTGCCCTATATCGTGGCTCAGGTCGCCGGCGCGTTTGGCGGCGCCGTGCTGGCCTGGATACTTTACAGCACCCTGTTTACGCAATTTGAAACGGTGCATCATATGGTGCGCGGCAGCCTGGAAAGCCTGCAGCTGGCCAGTATATTCAGCACCTACCCGGCGCCTGAGCTCAGCATCTGGCATGCGGCACTGGTGGAGGTGGTGATCACCTCGATGCTGATGGGGATGATCATGGCGCTCACCGATGATGGCAACGGCGTACCCAAGGGCCCACTGGCGCCGCTGTTGATTGGCATTCTGGTGGCGGTGATCGGCGCCTCGACCGGGCCGCTTACCGGCTTCGCGATGAATCCAGCACGCGATTTTGGCCCGAAATTGTTCACCTGGTTCGCCGGGTGGGGCAATATCGCCATGACCGGGGGAAGAGATATCCCCTATTTTATCGTGCCCATTATCGCACCGTTGTTAGGGGCCTGCCTCGGCGCCGCAATTTATCGTTTTCTTATCGCCAATAATCTGCCCTGTCATACCTGCGTGGAGGAAGAAAATACGCGTTAGCGTCATAAGGGGAATGTATCTGTGAAATAGCCAGGCTAATTTCATGAACCGATATCACGAACCGCTCAAAAAGTCTCCCCGGGTTGGGAGACTTTTGTTATTGTCAATGCACTTTTTTATCGTCGATGGGATCTGATGCTAAAAAAGGTAAATATGAAAAATATGTTTTATTTATAACAAAAAATTAACTGAGGGGTTTTATCATGATTTCTGCGAGTACCCTAAACTCAGAACTCATCAATAAAATCGCACAGGATTTTGCGCAAGCCACCAGTCTGGCGGTTGTGGTCGTCAATATTCACGGTGATGAGATTTCTGAATTGTTTAATTTCACGCCGTTTTGCCAGCTGATGCGTCAGCACCCGGAGCACAGCGGACGCTGTCGCATGAGCGACCGCTGCGGCGGGCGGGCTGGAAGCCTCGAAAAAAGACCAGCTGTGTATCTACCGCTGTCATGCGGGGTTAACCGATTTTTCCATCCCGCTGGTGATCGCCGGCCACCTGGTCGGCTTCGTGCTGTGCGGGCAGGTGCGTCTGAGCAATGATGTTGAACTGGTTGATATCTTGAACGTCGATGACCGCTGGCAGGACGATCCGGCGCTGGTCCAGGCGTTTCGCGATGTGCCGGAGATGGACTATTCGCGGGTTATCGCTTCGGCGGATCTGCTGAAGCTGATCGTCGAGAATTGCCTGAAAAAACAGCTCAACTTTGTGGTTATCAAAGATAACCCGTCGCAGAACGACCCGGCGCAGGCCAGCCGGGCGCCCTCGCCGCACGATGGCAAAATGAAGAAGGCGCTGCGCTATATCGACGCGCATCTCTCCGATGAGCTGCGTCTGGAGGATGTGGCGGCGCATGTCTATCTCAGCCCGTACTACTTCAGCAAACTGTTTAAAAAGTATCAGGGGATCGGTTTTAACGCCTGGGTCAATCAGCAGCGGATGGCGAGCGCAAAAGAGCTGCTATGCCACAGCGACTGGAGCATCGCCAGCATCGCGCGGAATTTAGGTTTTTCGCAAACCAGCTATTTTTGCAAAGTGTTTCGCCAGACCTATCAGGTAACGCCGCAGGCATTTCGTCAGCAAATTAATGCCGGATCACAAACTGAGTCTTTTTAAATGACAATATTTTGCTATTGCCGATTTTTGATATCCCCGAGTATCTTCATCAATATAAAATGAAAAAAAACGACAGTAGAGCAATAAATTGTCATAGCGCAACAAAATAGTGATATTCGAGGGATAAACTACACCAGTTTTTATTTTTGTGATGAGATAGAGTGTCCGTTAATACGAGACAGCTGATTATCACAACACCGCTTTCCTTCACTGACGTCATTGTGACGAGTGATGAAACGGTAAAAGAAAACATAAAGTAATACCCGTCGATGCAGGGCGCATCGGCGAAACAAACCGACAGGTTCGACACCAGTTTGGTGTCAGGGAAGGGGGTGTAAATCCCCCGCAGCCCCCGCTGCTGTGATGCTGACGACCCCGCAAAAACCACTGATCGAAAGATTGGGAAGGGCGGGCGAGAACGAGGCTAAGCCAGAAGACCTGCCTGCCGGTAACTGACCAACAACTTCGGTGGGAAGTGGGTGGCTTAGCGGTGCGTGGTCGCAGGACCAGGCATGCGCGTAGCTATACCCTGACCGCCAGAACAGGACAGGGTATGGCAACCAGGCGTGCGTTCATTCTTGCGGGTACCGGCAGCGGTTGTGGCAAAACCACCGTTACGCTCGGCCTGCTCAGCTTGCTCCAACAGCGCGGTATGCGGGTGCAACCCTGTAAAGTCGGGCCTGACTACCTTGACACCGCCTGGCACACCGCCATCAGCGGCATCGCTTCCCGCAATCTCGACAGCTTTATGCTTCCCGCCCCGATACTCAACGCGCTGTTTACCGAACAGCTACAGCAGGCCGACATCGCGGTTATCGAAGGGGTGATGGGCCTGTATGACGGCTACGGCATCGACCCTAACTACTGCAGCAGCGCGGCAATGGCTAAGCAGCTTGGCTGCCCGGTGATTTTGCTGGTGGATGGCAAAGCGGTGTCGACCTCCATCGCCGCCACGGTGATGGGTTTTCAACATTTTGATCCGGCTCTCGACATCGCTGGCGTTATCGTCAATCGGGTCAACAGCGACGCGCACTTCCAGCTGCTGAAAAGCGCCATTGAGCGCTACTGTCGGGTGCCAGTGCTCGGCTATGTGCCGCGCGTGGAAGGCGTGGCGCTGCCCGAACGACATCTGGGACTGGTGACCGCCCGCGAGTCGGTGGTCAATCAGCAGGCATGGCGGGATTTTGCCAGCCTGCTGGGGCGCACCCTCGATATAGACCGGCTGCTGGCCCTCAGCGAACTGGCCGCCATGCCGATCGGCGAGTGGGGAGAACAGCTTGCCGCCGATGCCGGCGAAGGACTGACGCTGGCCCTCGCCGACGATGAGGCCTTCAATTTTTATTACCCCGATAACCTGGCGCTGCTGGCGCGCTGCGGCGTGAAGATGGTGCGCTTTAGCCCACTGCGCGATCGCCAGCTGCCGGCCTGCCAGATGATCTGGCTCGGCGGCGGCTATCCGGAGCTGCATGCGGCCGGGCTATCCGCTAACCACGAGATGCTGACACAGCTTCGCGCGGCGCACCGGCGCGGGGTGGCGATCTACGCCGAGTGCGGCGGCCTGATGTATCTGGGCACGACCCTGGAAGTCACCAGCGGCGAGCGCTACACGATGGCGGATATTATTCCCGGACACAGCCGAATGGGGACGCGTCTGACCCGGTTCGGCTACTGCGAAGCGCAGGCGCGGCAGCCGACGCTGCTGGCAGCCCCTGGCGAGTGGCTGCGCGGCCATGAATTTCATTACTCCGATTTTTCTCCCGCCACCCCCGCCGTACTGGCCTGCCGTAAACAGCGAGACGGTAAGACGCTCCAGCAGTGGCAGGGAGGATGGCAGTCCGGCAGCGCCTTTGCCAGCTATCTCCATGTCCATTTTGCCCAGCGTCCCACCATGCTCAACCACTGGCTGCGGGCAGCAAGGAGGGCGCTATGACCCTTCTCGCCTGGTGTGTAGCCTGGATACTTGATGTCGTCATTGGCGATCCGCCGCACTGGCCGCATCCGGTGCGCTGGATAGGTCGCCTGATCGCCGTCAGCCAGCGTGTAGTGCGACGCGTCTGCCATAGCGACCGGGCGCTGCGCATCGGCGGCGGGGTGATGTGGCTGGTGGTTATCGGCCTGACATGGGGCGTGGCCTGGGGCGTACTGGCGCTGGCGCACGGGATCCACCCCTGGCTTGGATGGCTGGTGGAAGTGTGGATGATCTTCACCGCGCTGGCGGGACGCTGTCTGGCACAGTCGGCGATGGCGGTGGCCCGGCCGCTGCAGGCCGGAGATCTCGCCGAAAGCCGGCATAAGCTCTCCTGGATTGTCGGGCGCGATACCTCTCAGCTCCAGCCAGCGCAGATCAACCGTGCGGTGGTGGAGACCGTGGCGGAGAACACGGTGGATGGCATTATCGCGCCGCTCTTTTTCCTGCTCCTCGGCGGCGCGCCGCTGGCCATGGCCTATAAAGCGGTCAACACCCTCGATTCCATGGTCGGCTATAAACACGAAAAATACCAGGCGATCGGCATGGTCAGCGCTCGTCTTGATGATGTAGCCAACTTCCTTCCCGCCCGGCTGAGCTGGCTGCTGCTCAGCCTTGCCGCGGTGCTATGCCGGGAAGATGGCGCCCGGGCGCTGCGTACGGGCTGGCGCGATCGCTATCAGCACAGCAGTCCTAACTGCGCCTGGCCGGAAGCGACCGTCGCCGGCGCGCTGGGGATCCGCCTTGGCGGCCCGAACGATTACTTCGGCCAGCGCGTTGAAAAGCCCTGGATAGGCGACGCCGTCCGCGACATCGCGGTGGACGATATTTCCCGAACCATTCGATTAATGTGGGTGGCGTCAAGCCTGGCGCTGGCGCTGTTTATCGGCGTGCGCTACTGGCTGGTCGGCGCGGCCTGAGGAGAACCTGATGCAGTACATCCAACAACCGCAGGCGATCGAGGCGAAAAGCTTCGACATCATCAGCGAGATCATCGCCGAAACGCGACCGGACTACCGTTTCGCCAGCCCGCTGCACGAGGCGATTATCAAGCGGGTGATCCACACCACCGCTGACTTCGACTGGCTGGATATTCTGTGGTTTTCTCCGGATGCCCTGATCGCGCTGAGTGAGGCCTTGAGCCGGCCCTGCACGCTGTATACCGATACCACCATGGCGCTGTCCGGGATCAACAAAACCCTGCTGGCCCGCTTTGGCGGCGAATGCCGCTGCTATATCAGCGACCCGCGGGTGGTGCGCGAGGCGCAAAGCCGGGGGATGACCCGCTCGATGGTGGCGGTGGATATTGCGGTGCAGGAGCCCGGGGAGAAAGTGTTCGTCTTCGGCAATGCGCCAACCGCGCTGTTTCGCCTGCTGGAACATCGCGAGACCGCCATCGGCGGCGTGGTGGGGGTGCCGGTCGGGTTCGTCGGCGCGGCGGAGTCGAAAGCGGCGCTCAGCGAGAGCGGCCTGCCGGCCATCGCCGCGCTCGGCCGCAAAGGGAGAAGCAACGTGGCGGCAGCGATTGTGAACGCTCTGCTTTACCACCTACGGGAGGCGCAATGAGCGATCAGACCTTTGACGCCCCGGTGTGGCATCACGGCAAAGCGCTGCGCAAGGGCTACACCACCGGCTCCTGCGCCACAGCGGCGGCAAAAGTGGCGGCGCTGATGGTGATGCGCCAGCATCTGATTCATCAGGTCTCGATCGTCACCCCCTCCGGCGTCACCCTGTGCCTGAACGTTGAGTCCCCGCACGTCGAAGGGCAGCAGGCGGTCGCCGCGATCCGTAAAGACGGCGGCGATGATGTCGACGCCACCCACGGCATGCTGATTTTTGCCCGGGTGATCCTCAATGACAGCGGAGAGATTAGCCTGCAGGGCGGGGAGGGCATCGGCACGGTGACCCGCAAAGGGATCGGCCTGCCGACAGGCAGCCCGGCGATAAACCGCACTCCGCGGCACACCATCGAGACCGCCGTGCGCGAAGCGATAGGTCCTACCCGCGGCGCGCAGGTGGAGATTTTTGCCCCGGAAGGCGCGCTTCGCGCGCAAAAAACCTATAACGCCCGGCTGGGGATCCTCGGCGGCATCTCGATTATCGGCACCACGGGGATCGTTACCCCGATGTCGGAAGAGAGCTGGAAGCGCTCGCTCTCCCTCGAGCTGGAGATAAAACGCGCCGCCGGGCTGGAGCGCGTGGTGCTGGTGCCGGGCAACCACGGTGAGCGCTTTGTCCGCGAGCAGATGGGCATCGACCCGCAGATGGTGGTCACCATGAGCAACTTCGTCGGCTACATGATTGAAGAGGCGGTTCGGCTCGGTTTCCGCCAGATTGTGCTCATTGGCCATCCCGGCAAACTGATCAAAATCGCCGCCGGGATCTTTCATACCCACAGCCATATCGCCGATGCGCGGATGGAAACTCTCGTCGCTCATCTGGCGCTGCTTGGCGCGCCGCTGCCGCTGCTGACGCTGGTCAGCGAGTGCGACACTACCGAAGCGGCAATGGAGCATATCGACGCCTGGGGATACCAGCGCCTCTATAACCATCTGGCTGAGCGAATCTGCCAGCGTGTTCTTGAGATGCTGCGCTTCACTCAGCAACCGCCCACCTGCGACGCGGTTCTGTTTTCTTTTGATAACCAGGTACTGGGCAGCAGCCGTCCGCTGGAGGCGATTGCCCGGGAGCTGACATGTTGACGGTCGTGGGAATGGGCCCGGCGGGGCTGCAGTGGCTGATCCCGGCCGCGCGCGAGGCAATCGCCGCCGCTGAGGCGCTGGTGGGCGGCAGCCGTCATCTCCAGCAGTTTCCCGACTTCGCCGGCGAGCGCTTCGCGCTGGGGGCCGATATGCCGGCGCTGCTGGCGTGGATTGAGGCCCGTACCGGGCGCCGCGTCGTGGTGCTGGCCTCTGGCGACCCGTTGTTCTATGGCATTGGCACCCGGCTGATTGCCCATTTTGGCCGGGAACGAGTGCAGGTGATCCCCGGCATCAGCGCGGTGCAGTACCTCTGCGCCCGGGCGGGCATCGACATGAACGATATGTGGCTGACCAGCAGCCATGGCCGGGCGGTGAGCTTCGATGCGCTGGCCGCCCACCGGAAAGTCGCCATGGTGACCGACGGCCGCTGCGGACCGCGGGAGATAGCCGCCCAGCTGATGGCCCGCGGCAAAGGCCATCGCTGGATGGTGATAGGCGAGAACCTGGCGATGGAAAACGAGCGGATCCACTGGCTGCCGGTCAGCGCCGTGGAGGACGAATATGAGATGAATGCGGTGGTGATCCTCGATGAAAGATGAGCTGTTTTTGCGCGGCGCCCAGGTGCCGATGACCAAAGAGGCCGTGCGCGCGCTGGCGCTGGCGAAGCTGGAGCTGCACCGGGCGCGCCATCTGATTGATATCGGCGCGGGCACCGGCAGCGTCAGCATTGAGGCTGCTCTACAGAACCCGGCGCTGCGGGTGACGGCGATTGAGCGTCAGGCCGACGCGCTGCGCCTGCTGGCGGAGAACCGGCAGCGCTTTGGCTGCGACAACATCGCTATCGTGGCGGGCGTTGCGCCGCTGGCGGTCGCCGACAAAGCCGACGCGATCTTTATGGGGGGCAGCGGCGGCCACCTGACGGCGCTGATCGACTGGTCGCTGGCGCAGCTGCATCCCGGCGGCCGGCTGGTGATGACTTTTATTTTGCAGGAAAACCTTCATAGCGCCCTGGCGCACCTGCGGCAGAGCGGCATCCACGAGGTGGACTGCCAGCAGCTGGCGGTCTCCACCCTGGCTACCCTGGGCAGCGGCCACTACTTCAAACCCCATAATCCCGTTTTTGTCATCGCCTGTCAGAAGGAAGAAAACCATGGCTGAGACTTTTGATCCCCATTGCGTGTGGTTCGTCGGCGCCGGTCCGGGCGATCGCGAACTGATTACTCTCAAAGGCTACCGTCTGCTACAGCAGGCGCAGGTAGTGATCTACGCCGGGTCGCTGATCAACACCGAGCTACTGGCCTACTGTCCGCCACAGGCGGAGTGCCACGACAGCGCCGCGCTGCATCTGGAGCAGATCCTCGACCTGATGGAGGCGGGGGTGAAGGCGGGAAAAACGGTGGTGCGTCTGCAGACGGGCGACGTCTCGCTATATGGCTCGGTGCGCGAGCAGGGCGAAGAGCTGACCCGCCGCGGGATCCGCTGGCAGGTGGTGCCGGGCGTCAGCGCTTTCCTCGGCGCGGCGGCGGAGCTGGGGGTGGAGTACACGGTACCCGAAGTCTCGCAGAGTCTGATTATTACCCGTCTGGAAGGGCGCACGCCGGTTCCCGCGCGCGAACAGCTGGAAGCCTTTGCCAGCCATCAAACCTCGATGGCGATTTACCTGTCGGTGCAACGTATTCACCGGGTGGCGGAGCGGCTGGTGGAGGGCGGCTACCCCGCGACCACCCCGGTCGCGGTGATCTACAAGGCCACCTGGCCGGAAAGCCAGACCGTCCGCGGTACCCTCGCGGACATCGGCGACAAAGTACGCGACGCCGGGATCCGCAAAACGGCGCTGATCCTGGTCGGCCCCTTCCTCGGCGATGAGTATCACTACTCAAAACTGTACGCAGCGGATTTTAGCCATGAATACCGTAAAGCCTGAATCCATTGCCCTGTTTTGCCTGACGCCCGGCGGCGTGCGGCTGGCAAAACGGCTGGCGGCCATGCTGCCGCTTACCTGTTACACCAGCGAAGCGCTGCAGGAAGAGGGGTTTATCCCCTTCAACGGCGGCTTTGCCAGCGCTGCCCGCGAGGCGTTCAGCAGCTTCTCGGCGCTGATTTTTATCGGCGCCACCGGGATTGCCGTGCGGGTGCTGGCCCCGCTGGTGAATGACAAGCTCAGCGACCCGGCGGTGGTGGTGATTGATGAGCGCGCCCGGCACGTCATCAGCTTGCTCTCCGGCCATGCCGGGGGGGCCAATGCGCTAACCCGCTATCTCGCCGGGATGCTCGACGCCGACCCGGTGATCACCACCGCCACCGACGTCAACGAGCTGGCCGCCCTCGACACGCTGGCCTTCCAGCTGAACGCCCGGATGACCGATTTTCGCGCGGCGGTGAAAACCGTTAACCAGATGCTGGTGAGCGGTAAGCGGGTGGGGCTGTGGTGCGACGGCGAATTCACCGGGGCGCTAAGCCGCTGCGACCGGCGCGGGTTTATCCCGGTAAGCAACCTGGCGAGCTTGCCGGCGCTCGACGCCCTGATCTGCGTCACCCTGCGCCGGTCGCTGCCGCCGCTGCCGGTACCTCACTGGAAGCTGGTGCCCCAGCGGGTGGTGGCGGGGATCGGCTGTCGGCGCGACACCCCCTGCGCGCTGCTCAGTACGTTGCTGGATCGCCAGCTTGCCGCTCAGCGTCTTGACCCGCTGGCGCTGAAAGCGATCGGCAGCGTGAGCCTGAAGGCAAACGAGCCGGGGTTGCGCCAGCTGGCTCACCGCTGCCGGGTGCCGTTCGAAACCTTCAGCGCCGAGGCGCTGCGCGAGCACGAGCACCGCTTTCCGGCCTCGTCTTTTGTCCGGGAGACGGTCGGCGTCGGCAGCGTCTCCGGCCCGGTGGCCTGGCTGCTGAGTCAGGGAAACCTGTCCGGCGAAACCCTGCGTGAGCAGGGCGTGACCATTACTTTGGGAGTAACACACTGATGTTAAGCGTAATCGGAATTGGCCCTGGCTCGCAGGCGATGATGACCATGGAAGCCGTGGAGGCCCTGCAGGCGGCAGAGATCGTAGTGGGCTACAAGACCTACACCCACCTGGTAAAAGCCTTTACCGGCGACAAGCAGGTGATCAAAACCGGCATGTGCAAAGAGATTGAGCGCTGCCAGGCGGCCATCGAGCTGGCGCAGGCCGGGCACAACGTTGCGCTGATCAGCAGCGGCGACGCCGGCATCTACGGCATGGCGGGGCTGGTGCTGGAGCTGGTTAATAAGCAGCAGCTGGACATTGAGGTCCGTCTGATCCCAGGGATGACGGCCAGTATCGCCGCCGCCTCGCTGCTCGGCGCGCCGCTGATGCATGATTTCTGCCATATCAGCCTTAGCGATCTGCTGACGCCCTGGCCGGTGATTGAAAAACGCATAGTCGCCGCCGGGGAAGCGGACTTCGTTATCTGTTTCTACAACCCTCGCAGCCGCGGCCGCGAAGGACATCTGGCGCGCGCCTTTGCGCTGCTGGCGGCCAGTAAAAGCGCAGATACGCCGGTCGGCGTAGTCAAATCCGCCGGACGCAAAAAGCAGGAGAAATGGCTGACCACCCTCGGGGAGATGGATTTTGCCCCAGTGGATATGACCAGTCTGGTGATCGTTGGCAACAAAGCGACTTACATCGACAACGGCCTGATGATCACCCCGCGAGGCTACGCGCTGTGAATCACGGCGACGTGCTGGTTATCGGGGGCACCAGCGATGCGCGGGCGATCTGCCAGCAGCTGGACGCCGCCGACGTGCGCTACACCCTGTCGGTGGCGACCCCTACCGGCGAGCGGTTGGCCGGCGATATCCGCGGGCAGATACGCTGCGGGCGTATGGAGTGGCAGCAGATGGCGGAGTGGCTCAGAGCGCAGCGCACCCGCTGGGTGATCGATGCCTCTCACCCCTACGCCGAGGTGGTCAGCCAGAATATTGTGCGCGCCTGCGCCAGCGTCGGGGTTCTGCTCAGCCGCTATCAAAGGCCGGAGCAGCTGAGCGATCTGCGCCATCCGCTACTTCACGTGGTCGGCGATCTGAACGAGGCCTGCGCGGTGGCTCGTCGCCTCGGCGAGCGGATCCTGCTGACCACCGGCAGCAAAGATCTGGCGGCCTGGCGGGCGGGACTGGCGGAGAAAACGCTGCTCGCCCGGGTGCTGCCGGTGCCGGAGGTGGTTCAGCACTGTAGCGATCTGGGGTTTGGCGTCGGGGAGATCTTCGCCCTCTGCGGGCCGTTCAGCGCCGAATTTAACGCCGCCTTTTATCGCCAGTGCCGGGCCGATGTTGTGGTGACGAAAGCCTCGGGGGCGGAAGGAGGCTATCAGGAAAAAGTACAACCCTGTCTTGATGCGGGGATCCCCTGCATCGTCATTACCCGTCCGGCGCCGCTGGTGACGGGCGATGAACTACTGCAAAGCCAGGCCGATTTCACTGCGCGGCTGACGCGCTGGCTGTCGGCGACTTGAGGAAGAGGATATGAAAAAAGCACTTCTGGTGGTGAGCTTTGGCACCAGCTATCACGACACCCGCGAGAAGAACATCGCCGCCTGCGAGCGCGATCTGGCCGCCAGCTGCCCGGATCGCACGCTGTTCCGCGCCTTCACCTCGGGGATGATTATTCGCAAACTGCAGCAGCGCGATGGTATTCATATCGATACTCCGCTGCAGGCTCTGCAAAAGCTGGCCGAGCAGGGATACCAGGATGTGGCTATCCAGTCCCTGCACATTATCAACGGCGACGAGTACGAGAAGATCGTTCGCGAAGTGCAGAGCATGCGCCCGCGCTTTCAGCGTCTGACGCTGGGCGCGCCGCTGTTGAGCGGTCATGGCGATTATGTGCAGCTGATGCAGGCCCTGCGCCAGCAGATGCCGCCGCTGGCGGCGACGGAGCGAGTGGTGTTTATGGGGCACGGCGCCAGCCACCACGCCTTCGCGGCCTACGCCTGTCTGGATCATATGATGGCGGTGCAGGGTTTTCCGGCGCGGGTGGGGGCGGTGGAAAGCTATCCCGAAGTGGACATCGTCATTAACGAACTCTCCCGCCAGGGCGTGACCGGCGTGCATCTGATGCCGCTGATGCTGGTGGCCGGCGATCATGCCATTAATGATATGGCCTCTGACGAAGACGATTCGTGGAAAACCCGCTTCAATGCCGCCGGTATCCCCGCCACGCCGTGGCTTAACGGGTTAGGGGAGAATCCGGCGGTGCGGGCGATGTTTGTCGCCCATCTGCAGCAGGCGCTGAACGACACGATGGAGAAAGCAGCATGAGCGGCAAACTATACGCCCTGAGCAGCGGGCCGGGGGCGGCCGATCTGATCACCGTGCGTGCGGCGCGGATCCTCGGCCAGCTGGATGTGCTGTATGCGCCAGCCGGCCGCAAAGGCGGCGACAGCCTGGCGCTCTCCATCGTACGCGAGTACCTGGGCGCACACACGGAGGTCCGCTGCTGCCATTTTCCGATGAGCGCCGACAGCGCGGAAAAAGAGGCGGTGTGGAACGACGTTGCCGCGGCGCTGGCCCAGGAGGTGGCGGCGGGCAGGCAGGTCGGGTTTATCACCCTCGGCGACGCCATGTTGTTCAGCACCTGGGTCTTTCTGCTGCAGCGGATTGGCTGCCCGGACTGGCTGGAGATTGTCCCTGGCGTTACCTCCTTCGCCGCCATTGCCGCGCGGGCGAAAACCCCGCTGGCCATGGAGCAGCAGTCGCTGGCGGTGATCTCCTGCACCGCGCCGGAAGCGGACATTGCCGCGGCGCTGCGCCAGCATGACAGTCTGGTGCTGATGAAAGTCTACGGCCGCTTCGCCCGCATTAAGGCGCTGCTGGCGCAGGCGGGGCTGCTGGATGCGGCGCTGATGATGTCAGAGGCCACCCTGCCGGGCGAGCAGTGCTGGCGCCGTCTGCGCGAGGTCAGCGATGACCAGCCGCTGCCCTATTTCTCGACCATCCTGGTTAACAAACAGTGGGAGGAGGCGTAATGAATCAGGTGAAATCGCTGAAGCAGCTTTCGTATGGGGGGCTGGCGGCCGCTGTTCTGCTGATCATCGTCCCGCAGGAGGCGTTCGCCATGCATATCATGGAGGGCTTTTTGCCGCCGATGTGGGCGCTGGCGTGGTGGCTGTTGTTTTTACCCTGCCTGTGGTACGGCCTGGTGCGCCTGCGGCGTATCGTCCGGGAAGAGAGCAATCAGAAGGTGCTGCTGGCCCTCTGCGGGGCGTTTATTTTTGTTCTTTCGGCGCTGAAGATCCCGTCGGTGACCGGCAGCTGCTCGCATCCGACCGGCGTCGGTCTGGCGGTGATCCTCTTCGGGCCGGGCGTGGTGGCGGTGCTGGGGGCGATCGTTCTGCTGTTCCAGGCGCTGCTGCTGGCGCATGGCGGCCTGACCACCCTTGGCGCCAACGGGATGTCGATGGCGGTGATCGGCCCGATGGTCGGCTATCTGGTGTGGAAGCTGGCCTGTCGGGCGGGGATCCGTCGCGATGTCGGGGTCTTTCTCTGCGCCATGCTGGCGGATCTGATGACCTACTTTGTCACCTCCGTCCAGCTCGGGGTGGCCTTTCCCGATCCGGCCACCGGGGCAGGTGGATCGATCGCCAAGTTTATGGGCATCTTCTGCCTGACGCAGATCCCGATCGCCATCGCGGAAGGCTTGCTCACCGTGATGATCTACGATCAGCTAACCAAACGGCGGCTGATCGCCGCGGAGGGACATTAATATGAAAAAGACCCTGATCCTGTTGGCGATGGTGGCCGCCCTGATGATCCTGCCATTTTTTATTAACCACGGCGGCGAGTTTGGCGGCTCGGACGGCGAAGCGGAGAGCCAGATCCAGGTGGTGGCGCCGGATTATCAACCCTGGTTCCAGCCGCTATATGAACCGGCGAGCGGCGAGATTGAGAGCCTGCTGTTTACCCTGCAGGGCTCGCTGGGCGCGGCGGTGATTTTTTACATTCTCGGATATGCGAGGGGCAGACAGCGCCGTGATGACCGGGTTTGACCGACTCAGCTACCAGAGCCGCTGGTTGCAGGTGGCGCCAGAGCGTAAGTTTCTGCTCTGGCTACTGCTGATGGTGCTGGCCTTTACGCTGCCGGCGTGGGGCCAGGCGCTGACGCTGGCGCTGACCGCCGCGCTGACCTGCTGGCTG
>NZ_JAGRQY010000185.1:0-11998 GCF_018223905.1 Klebsiella sp. 28 | reverse complement strand
GTATGCAGCAGCGTATCGCCGCTAAGGGTCAGGGTGCCGGGAAAATGCAGATGCTCCTCGGACTTACCGTAGACGATCGGCGGAATGGCGTAGGCCGGGATCGTCGCCGGCAGCCTGGCGAGGGCATGGCCCGCCACGCCGGAAGATATCACGCTGTCCACCGAGCAGGGCAGATGCGGGCCGTGCTGTTCGATCGCCCCGGTGGGGAGGACGATAACCGTATTGCTTTTATCCGGCAGGGCGGCCACGTCCGTCCAGCTCAGAAAAGGAAGAAAGCGCGCGGCAGGAATGTAACCGTTAATCATCGCGGTGCCTCGGAGTTAAATGACGGGGGTAACCAGACGGTCGCTTCGACTTCAATCAGTACCGTGGCGTCGGGCAGCATTTCGCTGACCTGCACCACGGTGGAAACGGGCGGCTGGTCGGGGTAAAACAGCTTCCTGACCCGGCTGTAATAGGGAAAATGGTCAAGGTTGCGAAAGTACTGCACCAGTTTGATAACGTCGCTCATCTGCCCTCCCGTGGACGCCACGGTGCGGCGGATGCTCTCCAGGACGTACCAGCTCTGGGCGAGGATCGGGCCCTGTTTCGCATCGGTCGAAAATTCGCCGGTCGCCCCCAGCAGCTCCCGCACCGGCTCAGGCACATCCTGAAAGCCGTTGACGATGGTGCCGGTCAGGGGATTGACCGGAATAATGCCGGAGAGAAAGATAAAATCGCCGGCTCTGCGCCAGGCGGCATACCGCGCCAGCGGCGCCCCGGCGCCTGCTTCAAGACTCATGTGCCATCTCCTCCTGCCACACGCGCCGGTGGGTTAACCTGCCGTGGTTAACCACCAGACGGGCGGCGCTGTTTAAAGGCCAGGTAAAACGGTCG
This sequence comes from Klebsiella sp. 28, assembly GCF_018223905.1. Classification (NCBI taxonomy): domain Bacteria; kingdom Pseudomonadati; phylum Pseudomonadota; class Gammaproteobacteria; order Enterobacterales; family Enterobacteriaceae; genus Klebsiella; species Klebsiella sp. 28. Next base: position 11,122 of record NZ_JAGRQY010000185.1, on the reverse strand, counting down.
CTACCCGGGAAAATCACTACGCTGGCCGCCGCCCCGACGGCAAAGGGCGCCGCGTCTGCCGGCGAACCGGTTAGCGCCGCGCGATCGCAGATCAGCCGCGACTGCCGATCGAACAGGTCGCTGAGCTGAGCGCTGAACAGACCGCAGGCCAGGGTGTCCAGCGGGTCATAGCTCCCCGCCGGGCAGAAGGCATCCTGCACGTTGTCGCAGCCGAGCAGGGTGGCCACGCCGGCGGCCTGCGCCTCGTGCAGCAGGGTGATCCCCCGCTGACGCGGCGTGCGGCCGAACGTCGCATCCTGCAGCAGCAGATTGGTCATCGGCAGAGCGATAAGGGTGACGCCGTGCGCCGCCAGCTGGCGCAGGATCGGCGCCGCCTGTTCGTCGCTGCCGGCGGCCAGCGCGCAGCCGTGGCTGCAGCAGATATGTCCGGGAAAAGGGTGGCGGGAGAGATGATCCGCCAGCCAGGTCAGCCCCTGAGACACTTCGCTGAGCTCCTCATCAATATGCAAATCCAGATCCAGATCCCAGCGGGCCGCGCTGCACAGCAGATTTTCCATGGCGGTGGCGTCCCAGTTGGAGGAGTGGATGAAGCCGCCCAGCAGGCAGCGCTCTCCGCTGTTGGCGACCGTCCGGGCGATGGCCTCCGCTTGCGCCGGCTCGCGAAACAGGGGCAGCGGGACCAGCGCCACCCGCTCCAGGGTGATGCCGACGGTATCGAGGCGGGCGATCTCCTGCCAGGCGTCCGGCGCGTCGGCGGTAAACCAGTCGACATGGCTGCGCAAATGGGTCACGCCATTCGCTGCCGCCCGGGCCAGCGCGGCGGACGCCCGACGTTGAATATCCGCCCTGGTCCAGTGTCGGCGATCCTCGTGCATGGCGTGGATTGCCGCCAGCAGCCCGGCCTGCGCCGGACGGCAGCGTTCAATGGTAAAGGTCTTGTCCAGATGGGCATGGGGTTCCACCAGGCCGGGGAGCGTCAGGGCTCCCGCCAGGTCCCACAGGCCGGGAGTCGGCTGGTCGGTTGGGGTCAGTGCGGCGATCCGGCCGTCGCGAAAGGCCAGGTCCGCCAGCAGCGGTTCACCGTTGGCCTGCGTCGGCCAGCCGTCGGGCAGCGCCCAGGCCGGGAGTCGGGCGCGGCTGATACCGGTGAGCGGCGCGCAAGAGGAGGGGAGCGTCATCGTCAGTCTCCTCACAGATCCAAAACCAGACCCGGCGATTTCGCCCGCGAACAGCAGAGCGTGATCTGGTCGTTGCCGGCTTTCTCTTCCGCCGTCAGCACGCTGTCCCGGTGCTCGGGGATCCCGTCGAGGACCCCGGTAATACAGGAGCCGCACATTCCCTGTTCGCAGGAGAGCATCACCTCCACGCCGGCGTGCTGTAATACCTGAGCAATGGTTTGATCCGCGGCCACCTGCAGGCGCTGCCCGCTGGAGGCCAGCTCAATATAAAACGCATTTTTCGCCGCAGTATTATTTTCCGCCGCGGGAGTAAAACGCTCGAATACGAACTGCGACGGCGACCAGCGATATTCCTCCATGACCGACCGCAGTCGCTGGATAAAACCCTCCGGGCCGCAGGCTATTACTGCGGTATCAGGGTGGGGCACAGTTAAGCATTCGGGGACCCGCTGGCGAAGCGACGCGCCTTCCTCGCTGCAGTGAATGGCCACCGTGCCGTTCGCAGTCAGCTGGTTCAGGCGCGGGGAGAAGGCCGTCTGGCGCGAACTGGCGACATAATAATGCAGCTCCAGCGCCCCCTTTCTGGCGGCAATCGCTTCAGCCATCGCCAGCAAAGGCGTGATGCCGATACCGCCGGCAAACAGCAGGTAGCGCCCGGCCTGCGGCAGGGGAAAATGGTTGCGCGGCGGCGAAATGGCGAGCCGATCGCCGGCTTTGAGCTGCTGGTGCAAATAGCGTGAGCCGCCGGTGGAGGTGTCAGTCAGCCTGACGCAAATTTCATAAGTATTACTGCGGTCAGGCGTGCCGCACAGGGAATACTGCCGGGAGCCGACGCCGGGAATAATAATATCGATATGCGCCCCGGCGGAGTAGGCCGGTAATATTTCCCCGGCCGCCGTCTGCAAAATTATGGATAGGTTTCCCTGTCCGTTGGGGCGTATTTCCCCGACCGAGACCGAAATAAGATCGTGGCTGTGCATTACCGTTTACTCTCCCTCATTCCGCTGTCTGCAGGGCGGCCAGGGGCGGCGAAGAGATAACTCCCCTTCGCGGTGAACTGTCCGGCATGCAAGAAAATGGGTGAAACGATCGTTTCTCCGTTATGAATGCTACGGTATTGTGATAAAACTGTTGCGTCCAGAGCTTTGATTCGCACAACCCGTTGCAAAAAAGAGAGCACCCAAACCATGTTTGCCTTCTCCCGATTTCTGCTCTATTTCACCGAAGTGGCCCGTCAGGGATCGTTTCGTAAAGCGTCAGAGGCGCTGCATGTGTCGGCGTCTTCCATCGACCGTCAGATTTTGCGCGTGGAACAGGAGCTGGCGATGCCGCTCTTCGAGCGCCATCCCACCGGGCTGAGGCTGACCGCCGCCGGGGAGCTGCTCCTGCACGCGGCCAATAACTGGAAAAAGGACTTTACCCGGGTCTGCGAGCAGCTGGACGATCTGCGCGGGCTGCGGCGGGGGCATGTGCGCATCGCCACCATCGATGCCATTAACCGGCATTTCTTTTCGACGATGCTCAAAGAGGTGCATAAACATTATCCCAACATCTCTTTTACATTGACCACCATCAACAATATCCACATCCAGCAGGCGCTGATCTCCGGCGAGGCGGATTTCGGCATCATGCTCAATCCCCAGACCTCTCGTGAACTGCAGGTCCGGGCGTTTGCCGAGATGAATATGGGGATTGTGGTGCCCACCGGCCATCCGCTGGCCAGCCGCAGCGCGGTGCGCTTTAGTCAGTGCCTCGACTACCCCTTTATCCTGCCGTCCGCCCCATTGATGATCAGCGAGCCGGTGGAGGCGCTGGTGAACATCAGCGGCAACGAGGTAAAGGAGGTGGCGGTATCGAATAACATTCACATGATCCGCACCCTGATCAAAGAGCAGATGGGCATCGGCATCCTGTGCCGGCTGGATATTCTCGATGAAATTGAGTCCGGCCAGCTGGCGTTTGTGCCGCTAACCGATCCGCAGCTTAAGCCTTTCACCCTGGCGCTGTGCGTCTCGCCCGCCCGCCAGCTTTCCCTTGCCGCCTCGATGATGCTGAACCAGCTGGAGATGCTCTTCAGCCAACTGTGAAATGTCGGGCAGGCACTAAAATCATTCATTAGCGCACCATTATGGTGCGTTTCTTGTGGGTATGAATCAAAGGTTGCATGCCCAAGGGGGGCGGCGCAGGCGATTTCTCGCGGCCGCTCGCAGGCGTTTAAATCTGGCATTGTTTTTGTATAGCTGAGTGTGAGTAGAAGCGGTCAGTACGGGTTATCCATACGGGACATTGCTCAGTCACCATGTCGCGGTTCAATGTTGACCGGGATGGGAGGCTGAGCCACATTCGCTCGCTCCCCCTCCCGGCGTAAAGAGGAGAGGGATATGAAAACAGGCGCACGCCTTCCCCGGGGCATACGCTGGCTGGGCCTGATGGCCCTCGGCGGTGTCTCGCTGGCCGTTCAGGCCGAGGAGAAAATCGTTCTGCTGACCTCCTGGTACGCCCAGGCGGAGCAGGGGGGTTATTATCAGGCTCAGGCCACCGGGCTGTACAAAAAATATGGTCTCGACGTCGAGATCCGCTCCGGTGGACCGCAGGTCAACGGCATGCAGTTGCTGTTGTCGAAGCGGGCCGATGTGATCATCGGTTACGACCTGCAGCTGCTGGAAGGCATTCAGCGCGGCTTCCAGGCAAAGGCCATTGCCGCGCCCTTTCAGTACGATCCCCAGGGGCTGCTGACCCATGCCGATGTCACCTCCCTGCAGGGGCTGAAAGACAAAACCCTGCTGGTCTCCAGCTCCGGTCAGGCGACGTGGTGGCCGTGGCTGAAGGCGCAATACCAGCTGAGCGACGCGCAGGTTCGCCCCTATACCTTCAATATTCAACCCTTTGTCGTCGATGACGCTGTCGCCCAGCAGGCCTATGTCAGCTCCGAGGTGTTCCAGGTGCAGAAGGCCGGAGTGAAGGCGAACTTCTTCCTCTTTTCCGAGCACGGCTATCCCCCCTACGGCGGCATCCTTATCGCCCGCCCGGATACCATCGCCGAGCGTAAAGCGGCGATGGCGAAGTTTGTCCGCGCCTCAATGGAGGGCTGGGTGAGCTATCTCAAGGATCCGGCGCCGGGCAATGCGTTGATTAAGCAGGACAACCCGAAAATGACCGACGATCTGCTCGCCTGGGGCGTGACCCAGATCCGTGAGCATCACCTGATCGACGGCGGGGATGCCGCCAGCCAGGGCTGGGGGACGATGACCGACGCGCGCTGGCAGAAGACCCGCGACTTTATGGTCAGCGCCGGTCTGCTGGCGGCGGCCACCGACTGGAAACAGGCCTACACCACCGAATTTGTTCAGGCCATGCAGGTTAAACCCTGAGGAGCGACGCCATGTCATTAATGATTAAAAATGCCCATGCCATCCTCAGCGGTCTGCCCGGAGAGGCGGCGCGGCTGGCCGGGCCGGATATTCGCATCCGCGACGGCAAGATTGCCGCCATCGGCAGCCTGACGCCGCTGCCGGAAGAGCGACAGATCGATGCCCGCGACTGCGTGATCTATCCGGCGTGGGTGAACACGCACCACCATCTTTTTCAGTCGCTGCTGAAGGGCGAGCCGCAGGGGCTGAACCAGAGCCTGACGGCCTGGCTGAGCGCCACGCCGTACCGCTTTCGCGCGGCTTTCGATGAACATACCTTTCGTCTGGCGGTACGCATTGGCCTGGTGGAGCTTCTGCGCTCGGGCTGCGCCAGCGTGGCGGATCACAACTACCTGTACTGGCCGGATATGCCTTTCGATACCTCGGAGATTGTCTTCAGCGAAGGGGAAGCGCTGGGGATGCGCATCGTCCTGTGCCGGGGTGGGGCGACCCAGGGCCGGGCGGTGGAACAGGATCTGCCGGTGGCGCTGCGTCCGGAAACCTTCGACAGCTATATGGCGGATGTCGAACGGCTGGTCAGCCGCTATCACGACCCCCGGCCCGAGTCTCTGCGCCGGGTGGTGATGGCGCCCACTACCGTCCTGCACTCCGCGCCGGGCGCCCAGCTGCGGGAGATGGCGAAGCTGGCCCGCCAGCTGGGGATCCGGTTGCACAGCCATTTATCGGAAACCGTCGATTATCTCGACGCCGCGCGGCAGAAATTCGCCATGACGCCGGTGCAGTTCTGCGCGGAACACGACTGGCTGGGAAATGACGTGTGGTTTGCCCATCTGGTGAAGCTGCTGCCGGAGGAGATTGCCCTGCTGGGCCGTACCGGAACCGGCATCGCCCACTGCCCGCAAAGCAACGGCCGGCTGGGCAGCGGCATCGCCGATCTGCTGGCGTTAGAGCAGGCCGGGGTCCCGGTCTCGCTGGGGGTGGACGGCGCCGCCTCGAATGAAGCGGCGGATATGCAAAGCGAAGCCCATGCCGCATGGCTGCTGCAGCGCGCGCGCAAGGGGATGCTGGCGCAGCCGCGCTACGCCGGGGGCACCTTTGAGGGTGGGGCCGATGCGGCCACGGTGGAGGATGTAGTGCGCTGGGGCAGCGCCGGAGGGGCGCAGATCCTCGGCTTAGCGCAGAGCGGCACCCTGCAGGTCGGCATGCAGGCGGACCTTGCCATTTACCGGCTGGACGATCCGCGCTACTTCGGCCTGCACGATATGGCCATTGGGCCGGTGGCCTGCGGTGGGCGCGCCGCGCTGAAGGCGCTACTGCTCAATGGCCGCCCCATCGTGGAAGACGACGCCATTCCCGGTCTCGACCTTGACGCGATGCGTCACGACGCGCTGGCGGCCGTCCGTACCCTCCAACAGCGCGCCGCTGTGTAACTGATAACAGGATAATGACGATGACCTCAACCACCCAGAATCAACGCTACGCCTTACAGGAACTGGAAAAAGAGGCGCTGATGGGCGCCGAGGGCGAAGAGACCTTCGCCCGCGAAGTGCGCTGTATCGACCTGTCGAACTTTGCCGCAAGAAAAAATGACATTGCCGAACAACTGTGGGAGGCGGCGGTGGAGATTGGCTTCTTCCAGGTCAGCCATCACGGTATTCCGCTGGCGGATATCCGCCAGGCGTTCAGCATGACCGAGGCGTTTTTCGACCTGCCCGACGAGGTGAAGCGCCAGTATCCGCTGGCCGGTAACGCCGGCTGGGAAAGCAAAGCGCAGGTTCGGCCGTCGACCCGCACCCCGGATCAAAAAGAGTCGTATCAGATAACCCGGCCGTTGATGGCTGGGCGCTGGCCCAGCGATCGGGAGCTGCCAGGTTTCCGGCAGACGATGCTCGGGTTTGAATCGCAGTGCTGGCAGCTGGGGATGAAGATCCTCTCCTGCTTTGCTTTGAAGCTCGGTTTTCCGGAATCGTTTTTCACCACCGCGCACGATCCGCAGCGTGACACCTATCAGAGCACCTTGCGCATGCTGCATTACTATGCAACCGAGCAGTCGCAGCAGGGGATGTGGCGGGCCGGCGCGCACACCGATTTTGACTGTCTGACGCTGCTGTTCCAGCGCCCCGGCCAGGGCGGCCTGCAGGTTTGTCCCGGTAAAGACCGCGAAAGCCAGCAGTGGACCAGCATTGAGCCGCGGGAGGAGGTGATCACCTGCAATATCGGCGATATGCTGATGCGCTGGAGCGACGACCAGCTGCCGTCTAACTTCCATCGGGTGAGAAATCCGCTGCCCCATGAATATCAGGGGCCGCGCTACAGCCTGGCGTTTTTTTGCCAGGCCAATAAAGATGTCGAGATCCTCGGGCCGCAGAGGAAGTACCCGCCCATCAGCGCCGAGGATTATCTGCAGCAGCGGATCCAGGCCAATTTTGCCAAAGGGTAAGATGCTGCCTTGAGAGGTATACCTGCCGCCGGCTTTCGCTGGCCGGGCGGCAGGATATCTGGCGTTGGGCATTTCAGCTACCGTGTTAAGTTCCCTGGTGTCGTTGAAATAACTGAAGAACATCCCCCTAAGTGTCAGCAGCAAACTGCCTCGGTAAGGCCCTGGAAATCATGTCCTTTACGTCGTAAACGCCGTAAAGCCAGCTCACCGGGGGTAAAGGGATTTCCTTAACTTCTTTATTGCTGTTAGTGGGTTAATGCTAACCAGGGCAGGGGGCAGAATTTATAGCTCGGTAACCGGCTACGCCGGGCTTTCGGCGCCATTTGACTCCACAGACACATGTAACCTCATCTGGCGCCTCCATGCCGCTGACGCGGCATTCAGAAGCTTTCCGATGCTGTATTTTAACGTCTGCTCTGTGCCAGAAACGGATATCAAGAGCATAGCCAGTGTTAATTTATCGGGAAAAGGGATATTATCCTTAATAGCGTTTTTGGTTCAGAGTGAAGTATTGCATCCATTTCTCAATAATTTGAAGTGAGCTTGTGGTATGAATAATAATCTTTATCGTTTGATTGTTGACTTTCAAGATAATGTCCAGGTGGCTTTAAAGCTAATGTATCGGTCTGGAATTAAAATGCCATCAAGTTGCTATGAGTGGATTGAATCTGATATACCCAATTTTGGTGAGCTAGATGGTGGTGTCAAATATTATAAACATGGTGCTGGATGCAGGGTGGATCTAAACTCCGGGAGCGTAGATTTTGATTTTGGAGGGCGAGGCGAGGTAGGAGGGTTTAATTCTTGGTGGTTGACTAACTTTGCAGGGGAAAATCTAATAGATTACGGATTCAGAAATTTTGATGATGTCTCTGATCATTTAAAAAAGGCCCTAGATGATGGAGAACTGATTTTTCCAGATCATGATCTTTATTATTTTGCTAATGTCCCACATACTTACGCTATAGATACAGATTGCCGCTTCCCTGAGGACAGGCTCCCATGTCGCAATCACGACCGCGTATTAACATTACAAATTCATTATTTCGAAACAGCTGATCTTATGTTTAAAAATTACAATAAGCTCAACAAAAAAATGACAAAGAATGGCCATTTGAGTGAGAGAGAAAAATTTGATATGGGAATTTATCTTTCTACATGGTTAGGTTTTTTAGGTGTGGTCTGCGAAGGATTTAAAAGCTTAAACATGCGACTCTTACTCGATAATGAACGCCCTAGAGAATTTAAAGAATTATTACCAATTTCAGATGGCATCGGAAAATTGATGAAAGAACATTCGAACTCACTCAGGATATTTAGAAATAATGTTTTTCATCTTAGAGAAAGTACTGGCTTTATACATCATTTTTTTGATAAGGAAGTTGAGCGTCTTCCATGGGCAGGTGAATTACATATAGCACTTTCACATTTCTTTTCGCAGTATAGAATTTTTTGCGAAGTGCATTATGTTATTAATGGGCGTAAAGGAGAGAGCAATATGATAAAGAAAAAGGTAACACGCCCTAAGAAAGTTGCTTTGAGATATTAAAGATACATGCTAATGAGTTGAGCCATTCATCTTACCTAAAAACAATGTCTTCTTCTCTTCTTAATTGAGCTTGATGATTTTTCATAGCGTCCGCTTCGTGCCAGGAGCGGACATGCCTTGAAACTTAATTATGTCCTTCGCCCTTCAGATGACCAAAGCATATGTGTATGTTATGCTAAATGATGAAAGTATTTTTTATGATATCTTTATTAAAGATTAAAATATTACAGTTTCTTTTGATTTATCGAGGTTATACATGGCACCAATAGTTATCAATCCAATAAGTTATTCAAGATTCAATGCACTAGCTACATATGCTAGAAACCCACGAGTTAAATCCCATTCTAAGGAGTTAGAATGGTTCGAAACCTTCGACGGAAAAGTATTAGGCATGTTGTTGTTGGATACTATAGACTACGATTACACTGGAATTATATTCGCTCGAGATCTAAATAGAAAATATCGCTTCATTGATATGACTGAATTTGACGATAACAAAGCCAAAACAAAGAGGAGGTTATTAAATAAAATACGTGAATTACATCCATCAGCTGATGAGCAAGGAGTGCAAGGTGATGAGACTGTTGAAACAATGGATTTTTTTGTTGACCTTAATAAGCAAAACACCAACTCAGACTTTATTTTAGTAAAGGAATCGCCAGAGTATTCAGCGGCCAAAAACATTATAGAACCATTAATGAGATGGTACTCTGACATAGATGGGAATTTTGTAGAGCAATTTCAAACCACAGGGTTTAATCAAAGGGTCTGGGAGATACTCCTTTACTGTATATTTACTGAAAATGACTGCTTGTTCGATACTTCATTCAATGCTCCTGATTTTAACTTATCCTATGTTAATGGATTCTACAGCATACCATTCGCAATCGAGGCTACTACTGTTAATAAACCGGTAGATCGTAGAGGACTACCAATCCCAATACCAGAAGTAAACAGGGAAAATATAGAAGAATACAATAATCTTTTGGTAAATTATTTTCCAACTCGATATTCTGGACCTTTGCTTGCGAAATTGAAAAAGAAATATTGGGAGCAGGAGCATGTTACCGGAAAACCGTTTGCAATCGCTATAGCTGATTGTCAGTTTAAAGGTGCTGGTAATGTTAGTCACGACGCATTACCATTATATCTTTATGGTTTTCAACAAAAAGTAACATCCGAAGGTGTTGAGACGCGTGAAAAGATTGGTTGTCATATCTGGGGAACTAAGGAAGTTCCATCAGGTTTTTTTGAGCTTGAAGGGGCTGAAAACATTAGTGCAATATTATTTTCTCCATCGAGTGATATTGACAAATTCAACCGGATGGGGTTGAAAGATGGCTTTAATAACAATAAGTATAAAATCAGACGTACCGTAAAGTCACCTAATATTAACACTTGGGCGATCGAACACATTACAAAAATAATTCCAACCAAAAAATACACTGAGACTTGGGGTGAAGGTTTAGTCGTTTATCACAATCCTAATGCATTACATCCTTTCCCAATAAATATATTGCCAAATGCATCTCATTATCATGTAATTGATGGTAAGTTGGTTGTTGATTTCAATAGTCTTCCTATATTAGAAGACGTGTCAGAAATTATAATATAAAAAAGCTTTAATTACTCATGACAGTCCGCTCCTCGCTCACAGCAGACATTGAACTCCCAGCCAGGAGCGGACATTTTGAAAGCCATCAAGTCCTTAGCTTGATGCCCATCGGAATTGTTTACTTTACAATACCAGCTACGAACAGCCTAACTAAAGCCAGGTGATCACGTGCATTCAAACATGATTGAATACCTTAATATTTTCGTACAGGTTGTTGAGCAGGGCAGCTTTACCAGAGCCGCTGACATTCTGCAGATTCATCGTCCCACCGTGAGCAAAGCGATACAGCAGATAGAGGACGATCTCGGCGTAAAACTCATCCATCGCACTACCCGTAAGTTGAGCGTTACGGCTGAAGGGGAGGCGTTTTATCATCGTGCCAGGCTTGTATTGTCTGAAGTTAATGACATGATGGCGAGTTTTTCACCTACCCTTCCACCTCGGGGGCGGCTCAGGATTGATGTCCCGCTGGCGCTGGCTCACGCCATACTGATCCCTAATCTCAAACATTTCCAGTCACTGTATCCTGACATTGATGTCATATTGGTTTCATCGGACAAAAAAACCGATCTCATTACTGAAGGTGTGGACTGTCTTGTCCGCCTGGGTGAGCTTCAGGATTCGACTTTTATCTCCAGACGTCTTGGTGACATCAGGATGGTCACCTGTGCAGCCCCGTCTTACTTGCAACAATATGGACGACCGGAAACACTTGCGGATCTGGATCAGCATCGGGCAATAAACTTTTTCAGCGACCACAGTCGTGATGTGATGGAATGGAAATTTACTAAGGACGGGAAGATTGTTTCGTTGCGTCCCGTAGGCAGCATGCTGGTTGATAATTCAGATATTCTGCTCTCCTGTGGACTGGCGGGCCTCGGCATAATCCAGGCCACCTTTAACGCCCTTGCTCCACATATTGCTTGCGGCGCTCTTGAAGAGATTTGATCTTACCCGCGTAATATGGAC
>NZ_JAGRQY010000184.1:0-3211 GCF_018223905.1 Klebsiella sp. 28 | reverse complement strand
CGGCGGTAACGGTGACACCTCCGGGGCGTGGGGCGGTTTCTATGTTGAAGAGTACGTGGGAACCGAACACAGGATTATCATGTATATGGACGGCTTCGGGAGAACCGACGCATGGTCATTCCGCGCAGGTGGGGTAATTTCCACGCCCAAGGGCGACGTCATGACGACCGGTTCCGACGTGCGACTGAAAACCGACTTCACACAAGCGCCTGGAAACGCCTCAGAGCGCATTGAACGCTTAGGGGTGTGTGAGTACCGGATGAAGGGGGAAACGCGCCGGAGGCGTGGTTTTATCGCTCAGCAGGCTGAAAAAGCTGATGATCTGTATACTTTCCTCGGCATCGAGCAGGAGATTGATGGCGAAAAATTTAAGGTGATGAATGTGGATTACACGGCAATCATTGCTGACCTGGTTACGGTGGCGCAGGGTTTACTGGTTAAAAATCAGGAACTGGAAAGGCGTATATCTGTACTGGAGGGGATCTGATTGCCCTACGATTAGCCGCTAATAAAAAACAGAACATAAAAGGCCCCTGCAATGCAGGGGCCTTTTTTCTTATGTGGTTTATTTTTTTTCTAACTCTGACTCAAGCAACGCCTCAATTTTTTTCATTAAGCTGGATGGAATCTTCCGGTTATCAAATTTTAAGGTAACGTAATTACCGTTATATTTCGCAACAACCCCTTCACCATATGCTTTTTCGGTCTTTTGTGTATCTTTTGCATTGGTCTTAATAAAATCCTGTAATGCCTGGATGATCCGCATAGGTTCGAACTTTTCACCCTGCTTCTTCATGCGTAGCAGCTGCTGCGCCGCATCGAGCATAGCTTTCTCGTTTCCCTGATATATCTTGAACAAGTCATGCCCCGCACGGGCTGATAGCTCACCAGGATGTTGAAAAATGGCGATGATATCTTTAGGCAGGCCAGCTGTGTTGATGCAGCGGGTTATGATATTGCGGTCCACCCCTTCTGCTTCAGCTAAAGCTTTTACGCTGCCGTCAAAATCTTTCAGGCGGCGCTGATATTTTTTCCCCCGCTCATATGCGCTTGTTGGTCGATAATCGTTGCCGATTTGAGAGAGCCACTGCATTTGTTCGTCATCGAGATCACCGACTAATACGCGATAATCGCAACCTGTAATGATGGCTGTTTTTCGGCGCCGAGAACCATCAGCAACCTCTATGATGCCTGCAGTTTTGCGAGCGAACGCCGGGTTCTGCTGCCCCGAAGTGAGGAATGACGGAACGAGATCGGCCAAGGACGTTTCGTTGAGCAGGTCTTGATCACGTTCATTACCGAGCCAAACCATCGTCGCCATTTCAACTTTATCCGCTGGGATAGTTTCCAGCTTAAAGTTAACGTTACGTCCACACACAGGCAGCATAATACTGTTTCCCGATAATGAACTAAGCTGGCGTTGCAAATCACCCACCATCGGTGACACAGGCTGTGATGCGGGCGCCTGGTGCGTCTTGCTCATAATGCTGTCGATGTTGGGGGCATTTTTTAAAATAGAGCGCTGTTTCACAATTAGTCCTCCCAACGAGGTTTAATCAAGTCATCGAAAATTTCTTGGCAAACAGGCTCCCAAATAGAGACTGCATTTCGCCATGCATTAAGCGTTGAACGCTGGTTCGCGGCCTGTTCAAATACTGTGCGCATTTTTATTTGGCCCTTTCCTACTTCATCCGTCACTCGGACAACCTGACGCAGGACCATCGATCCCCATGTATTTCTGATTTGCTCTTCCATCCAGCGCGATTGATTACCAGTGGTCAGACTGTATTTCGTTAGTAACAGCCGTACAACAGGCTCAAAACCACCTAAATCAACGGTTTTAAGAAGGTCCAGAAGCATGGTGAAGAACTGCAGAACGGATGAATAATCAAATAGCTCTGCAGGGGTAGCCACGACGATAATATCGGCTGCGCAAACAACATTAATCGTACCTGTCCCTAAGTTTGGAGCGCTATCAATGACGATGATGTCATAGTTATCCCATACGGATTCGATAGCGGCCCGTAGCATCAGATGCGGAGGATGAGGTAGTTTTCCTTGGGCATGGTATTGCATCAGATCTGTTTCGATACGGTGCAGCGCCAGGCAGCTGGGGATAATGTCCAGACCTGGCCAGCAGGTCGGTTTTATAGCGTATTCCGCATTATCACGCTCACCAAGGTAAAACGGGAGCAAAGTATCCTCGGCATGGATGTGTAAATCCGGTACATAGCCGTGATACATCGAGGCGGTCCCTTGCGGATCGTTACCTTCAATGAGTAGCACTCGGTGACCTTGCAGAGCTAACCATTGAGCTTCATGCACTGCAGATGAGGTTTTATAAACGCCGCCTTTGTGCGACATAACAGCTAACACAGCTGGATTTTTGTCTGCAGGCCGTTGATTCGGATTGCCGAAAATGCTGCGCATATGGCTAATCTGGTCGATGGTATAGCCGGCGCGACGTTCAACGCGACCGCGTAACTCAAAATCAGGTGGTGGTAGTCGCCCATTTTTTTCAGCATCCCTAATTGCTTGCGGCGAAACGCCGATTAAATCAGCAACCTCGGTTATCCCCCAGCGACGAGTGATACGGCGAGCCTCGGGGCTATCATCACCAAATTGAGCTATAGCAATGGCCTGCGTCATCTCCTGCCCGCGGCTGATACATTCATGCAGTAAATTAATAAGCGACATTCCAATCCCCCTTGAGGAGTAATTTTCCTTTATGTTTTTTATCGTACTTTATGTATTTAACGCAAAGCAACGTAAAAAACGCAAAGTTGATGATAAAAAGCAAAGTTTATGATTTAACCAACAGAAACAGGCTTTTAGCGTGCTTAGCCGATGCATTATGAGTAGAAGGTAAGTTAGAAGAAGAAGTGTAAAACCTAACTTTATGTTTTTTATAGATAAAATGGTTATCTGTCTTCAACTCTATCGGAAGATAACAGGCTGCTTTCGAGGCCCTTTTTATCTAAAGGACATCAACCGATAAATAGACCACAACAACGTAACACTATCAGACAACATAAACACAAAGAAAACTTTAGGCTTCCCCATTCCTTAACTTGATCACCAAAACCAACATCATAACACAATTGCATATCATAGGTTAATCACAATGATTGATATCGTAACCAATCCAGAGAACATAGTCAAGCATCATAACATAACGGAGATACATATCAGCACACAATAGCCCATTATA
>NZ_JAGRQY010000183.1:0-1153 GCF_018223905.1 Klebsiella sp. 28 | reverse complement strand
GGCCAGGGCAGAGGCATAAGAGAGGAAGCCATCCAGCACCACCGGCAGGCCACAGGAGGCCGCCCCGAGGATCACCCCGGTCATGCCCACCAGATCGTAACCCCCCACCTTCGCCAGGACATCCAGCCCGTCGGCCGGGTTCGGCTGATTATGGGCTATCGCCTGGCGCACCACCGTCACCTTATGGCCCCGCTGCGCCAGCGGCAGATTAGCCCCACAGCCCACCACCGCGTCAGGGTCGCTGCCCGTCAGGACACTGATCGTCGCTGCGGCCGGGGTGGTATTGGCCATTCCCAATTCGCCGACGCCGAAGGCTTTCACCCCGTCGGCAGCGAGCTGGCGGGTGAGCTGCATGCTGGCCAGCAGCACCGTCTCCGCCTGCTGGCGGCTCATCGCCGCCGTCCGGGCGATATTCCCGCTACCGCGGGCCACTTTGAGGTTAATCAGGCCCGGCAGCGGGTCGGCATCGATGCCGACATCCACCACCTGCACCCTGGCCCCGGCCTGCGCCGCCAGCACGCAGACGCCTGTGTTGCCCCGCACCATATTGCCGGCATGAATGGCCGTCACCCCCTGCGGCGAAGGGGTCACGCCTTCATGCCAGACGCCATGGTCGGCGCACATGACCACAATCGCTTTCTCCGCCAGCGCCAGCTGCCCCTGCAAGCCAGGCAGACCGGCAAGCTGCACCGCCAGCGCCTCCAGANNTCTATATGCTGCTGAGCGCGCGCCATGCCCGCCACATCGGGCTGCGGAATGGCAGCCAGTAACGCCGAAAGTGTTTCCATTCAGTTCCTCACCGTTGGCGTCAAGCCTTACAGCAGCGCCAGTAAAAAGAGTAATTCGCCCAGCTCAATCGCCGCCCCGAGGGTATCTCCGGTCTGCCCGCCGAGGGTTCGCTTCAGCGCCCATCCCAGACCCCAGATCAGCACCAGGGTGATCAGCGCGGCGCGCAGCCCCTGCAGCCCCAGCAGGGCGGTGGCCAGCGCGATCGCCATCGCCATCGTCACCAGCGTCTGCTGCAGGCTAATTTTGCCGATAAACAGATTGCCCAGCCCCTTTTCCCGCGCATAGCGATGACGATACATCAGCAGCACCGCCATCCCGCGACCGACGGCGCAGGCCGCCGCCAGGGCTGCGATGGGGTGGATAT
>NZ_JAGRQY010000182.1:0-6866 GCF_018223905.1 Klebsiella sp. 28 | reverse complement strand
GCGCGCTAAGCACGGCCAGCTGGCCGCGGTAGCGCCGCTGCCGTCGGCGCACTTTACCCGGCCGAGTATCGTTATCAAACCTAACGCCAATGCCCGGCCGTGTGGCGATACCACCGGTTACCTGGCGAACCCGAAGGAGGTGTGAGATGGGAAACGGATGGCATGAATGGCCGCTGATGGTCTTTACGGTCTTCGGCCAGTGCGTCGTAGGCGGCTTTATTGTTCTGGCGCTGGCGCTGATGACAGGCAAGCTTTCCCGTGAGCAGGAGCAGCGCGTGGTGGGCAGCATGTTCGGACTGTGGGTATTGATGGGGATCGGGTTTATTGCCTCGACGATGCACCTTGGCTCGCCGCTGCGGGCCTTTAATTCGCTGAATCGCGTGGGAGCCTCGTCGCTGAGTAATGAAATAGCCAGCGGGGCGATCTTCTTCGCCGTCGGCGGAATTGGCTGGCTGCTGGCCATGTGCAAAAAGCTGCCTGCCGGCCTGCGGAGCCTGTGGCTGGTGGTGACCATGGTGCTGGGCGTGATTTTCGTGTGGATGATGGTGCGGGTATACAACACCATCGACACGGTGCCGACCTGGTACACCGTTTGGACGCCGCTGAGCTTCTTCCTGACGCTGTTTATCGGCGGTCCACTGCTGGGCTACCTGCTGCTGCGCGTCGCAGGCGTCGATGGTTGGGCGCTGCGCCTGCTGCCGGTGGTTAGTTTGCTGGCGCTGCTGGTCAGTATTATGGTGGTCGTGATGCAGGGAAGTGAACTTGCCACCATCCGCAGCTCAGTTCAGCAGGCCTCCGCCCTGGTGCCGGATTACGGGTTGCTTATGGCCTGGCGCGTGGTGCTGCTGGCGCTGGCCCTGGCCTGCTGGTGCGTGCCGCAGATTCGCGGCCGCAAACCGGCGGTCTCGCTGCTCGGCCTGGCCTTTGTTCTGATACTGGCGGGAGAGATGATCGGCCGCGGCATATTCTATGGCCTGCATATGACCGTTGGGATGGCTGTCGCCAGTTAACCACCTCCATCATGCCGGTGCCTAACCACCGGCATGATGAAAACGTGCTGTCGATAGATGAAATTTTTCAACTGAAATTAACTTCGGCATTTATTAATAAACCAGCAAAAACAATAGCGTATTATCTGTTGTCTCACCTTTTTCCATCCTCTGGATAAAAAACTTCTATCGTAGCCGACAAAACCGCGTCACGCCTGATTTCAGGTGGATTGACAATGTTTTTAGCAGTGGCATGATGCGCTCGCGATCTGAACATTCCTCACGGTTTTTACCCATGACCATCTACACCCGGCCAGTGCAAATGCTGCTCTGTGGCCTGCTTTTATTGACCCTGGCGATAGCGGTGCTGAATACGCTCGTCCCGCTCTGGCTCGCCCATGAAAACATGCCAACCTGGCAGGTCGGCATGGTGGGGTCATCCTATTTTACCGGCAACCTGGCCGGTACGTTGCTGGCCGGCTGGGTGATCAAGCGCCTGGGGTTTAACCGTAGCTATTATCTCGCATCGTTAATTTTCGCCGTCGGCTGCGTAGGGCTGGGGATCACCGTTGGCTTCTGGACATGGCTGAGCTGGCGTTTTATCGCCGGCGTAGGTTGCGCGATGATCTGGGTGGTGGTGGAAAGCGCGCTGGTTTGCAGCGGCACTTCCCGCAACCGTGGTCGTCTGCTGGCGGCCTACATGATGGTCTATTACGTCGGTACCGTACTGGGCCAGCTGATGGTCAGTAAATTACCCACCGATTTAATGAGCGTCCTGCCGTGGGTGACCGGCCTGGCGCTGGCGGCGATCCTGCCGTTGCTGTTTACCCGCATTATGGGGCAGGCAGAAGAGCCGCATGAAACGGTACGTATCTGGCCGATGCTGAAGCTGCGCCAGGCGCGCCACGGGGTCAATGGCTGTATTATTTCGGGGATTGTCCTCGGCTCGCTGTATGGCCTGATGCCGCTGTGGCTGAACCATCAGGGCGTCAGCGACTCCGGCATCGGCTTCTGGATGGCGGTGATGGTGAGTGCGGGGATCCTCGGCCAGTGGCCGGTAGGGCGCCTGGCAGACCGCTACGGTCGCCTGCTGGTGCTGCGGGTACAGGTCTTTGTGGTCATTCTGGGATGTCTGGCGATGCTTAGTCAGGCGGCAATGGCCCCGGCGCTGTTTGTGCTTGGGGCATCTGGTTTCACGCTGTATCCGGTGGCGATGGCCTGGGCCTGTGAAAAAGTCGAGCACCATCAACTGGTGGCGATGAATCAGGCGCTGCTGATGAGCTATACCATCGGCAGCCTGCTGGGCCCGACCCTGACGGCGATGCTGATGCAGAACTTCTCAGACAACCTGCTGTTTATCATGATCGCCAGCGTGTCGTTTATCTATCTGCTGACCCTGCTGCGCAAAGCCGGGCATCATCCGACGCCGGTGGCGCACGCCTGACCCTGCAACGCGCAGCGCATGCTGCGCGTCATCTGCTGCAATCGCATAGGCTTTCTGCCGCAGAGAGGACAAGTCGTTTTTCATGAGAATGAAACGGCGGGGCGGACACAGCTTCCCACGCCGTTGCAGGCCGGCATAAGCGCATCACCGGCCCGGGCGGGATTAGTACATTACTTTGTGACCATACTGCTCAAGGATGCCTTTTACCCGCTCCATGGTCTCTTTCTTCGGCGGATGGACGCCGTCCAGCTTGTACTCTTCGCCCATCGCTACCCATTTGTGTTTACCCAGCTCATGGTAGGGCAGCAGCTCGATTTTTTCGACATTGCCCATATCGCGGGTAAATTCGCCCAGGCGGTGCGCGGAATCATCATCGTCTGACCAGCCGGGAACCACCACGTAGCGGATCCAGACATTGATATTCTTCTTCGCCAGATACTGGGCGAATTCCAGCGTACGATGGTTAGAAACGCCCACCAGATTCTGGTGAATCTCATCGTTCATCTGCTTGAGATCCAGCATCACCAGGTCTGTTACCTCCAGCAGCTCGTCGATAACCGGATCGTAGCGACGTACGAAGCCGTTGGTATCCAGGCAGGTGTGGATGCCTTCTTTCTTACACGCGCGGAACCAGTCG
Organism: Klebsiella sp. 28; assembly: GCF_018223905.1. NCBI lineage: Bacteria > Pseudomonadati > Pseudomonadota > Gammaproteobacteria > Enterobacterales > Enterobacteriaceae > Klebsiella > Klebsiella sp. 28. The sequence goes on along the minus strand of NZ_JAGRQY010000182.1, from coordinate 3,796 downwards.
CGAACAAACTCCGCCTGCAGGATCGCCTCACCGCCCGAGGCGGTGACGCCGCCGCCGGAAGCATTCATAAAGTGACGATAGGTCACCACCTCTTTCATTAATTCTTCAACGGTGATTTCTTTGCCGCCGTGGGTATCCCAGGTGTCACGGTTATGGCAGTACAGGCAGCGCATCAGGCAGCCCTGGAAAAAAGTAATAAAGCGGATGCCCGGGCCATCAACGGTACCACAGGATTCAAAGGAGTGAATGCGACCAATAACTGACATTGCGGTGTTTTCTCCAGATGTGGCCCATCCGGGGCCGTGTTGGTGCGCAGCTCAGCGGCTGCGTCGAGTCTGTTTTGACAGGTACCCAAAGTATAGATAACTGGCAAAGCAGGCTGGGGCGGGGAATGCTTGTTAAAAAGGCCCCACTGATGTGGGGCCTTTATTGTACGCCTTTTCAGTCAGACAGGGAATTACATGGTCTGAGTGAAGGTACGGGTAATAACATCCTGCTGCTGTTCTTTGGTCAGGGAGTTAAAACGTACGGCGTAGCCAGATACACGGATGGTCAGCTGCGGATATTTTTCCGGGTTTTCCATCGCGTCGAGCAGCATTTCGCGGTTCATGACGTTCACGTTCAGGTGCTGACCACCTTCGATGGACGCTTCGTGATGGAAGTAACCATCCATCAGGCCCGCCAGGTTGGTCTTACGAACTTCGTCGTCTTTACCCAGCGCGTTCGGCACGATAGAGAAGGTATAAGAGATACCATCTTTCGCGTAAGCAAACGGCAGTTTAGCGACGGAGGTCAGAGAGGCTACTGCGCCTTTCTGGTCACGGCCGTGCATCGGGTTAGCACCTGGACCGAACGGCGCGCCAGCGCGACGACCGTCTGGGGTATTACCGGTTTTCTTACCGTACACCACGTTAGAGGTGATGGTCAGAACAGACTGAGTCGGGATAGCGTTGCGGTAGGTGTGCAGTTTCTGAATTTTCTTCATGAAACGTTCAACCAGGTCAACGGCCATGTCATCGACGCGAGGGTCGTTGTTACCAAACTGCGGGTATTCGCCTTCGATTTCGAAGTCGATAGCCAGACCGTCTTCGTCACGAATCGGTTTAACTTTCGCATATTTGATAGCAGACAGGGAGTCAGCAGCAACGGACAGACCAGCGATACCACACGCCATGGTGCGGATAACGTCACGGTCGTGCAGCGCCATCAGAGAGGCTTCGTAGCTGTACTTGTCGTGCATGTAGTGGATGATGTTCAGCGCGGTGACGTACTGTTTAGCCAGCCAGTCCATGAAGTGATCCATGCGATCCATTACTTCGTCGAAGTTCAGGACGTCGCCTTTGATCGGTTCAGATTTCGGACCAACCTGCATTTTCAGTTTTTCATCCACGCCGCCGTTGATAGCGTACAGCATGGTTTTCGCGAGGTTAGCGCGAGCGCCGAAGAACTGCATTTGCTTACCAACAACCATCGGGCTTACGCAGCATGCGATAGCGTAGTCGTCGTTGTTGAAGTCCGGACGCATCAGGTCATCGTTCTCATACTGCAGAGAAGAGGTATCGATGGACACTTTAGCGGCGAATTTCTTGAAGCTCAGCGGCAGTTTTTCAGACCACAGGATAGTAATGTTCGGCTCCGGAGACGGCCCCATGGTGTACAGGGTGTTCAGGAAGCGGAAGCTGTTTTTGGTCACCAGAGTACGGCCGTCAACGCCCATACCGCCGATGGATTCCGTTGCCCAAATCGGGTCGCCGGAGAACAGTTCATCATATTCCGGGGTACGCAGGAAGCGAACCATACGCAGTTTCATGACCAGGTGGTCAACCATTTCCTGCGCGTCTTGCTCGGTGATTTTACCCGCCTGCAGGTCACGCTCGATGTAGATATCCAGGAAGCTGGAGGTACGACCGAAGGACATTGCCGCGCCGTTCTGAGATTTCACGGCAGCCAGGTAACCGAAGTAGGTCCACTGAATCGCTTCCTGAGCGGTGGTCGCCGGACCGGAGATGTCATAGCCATATTTAGCGGCCATCTCTTTGATCTGGCCCAGTGCGCGGTGTTGTTCAGCGATTTCTTCACGCAGACGGATGGTCGCTTCCAGGTCTTCGCCGCTTTCCAGTTTCGCTTGCAGAGAGTTGAACTGGGCGAATTTGTCTTTCATCAGGAAGTCGATACCGTACAGCGCAACGCGACGGTAGTCACCGATGATACGACCACGACCGTAAGCATCCGGCAGACCCGTCAGCACGCCGGATTTACGGCAGCGCAGGATGTCCGGGGTATAGACGTCGAAAACGCCCTGGTTGTGAGTTTTACGGTACTCTGTGAAGATTTTTTTCAGCATCGGGTCCAGCTCGCGATTATACGCTTTGCAGGAACCTTCAACCATTTTGATACCACCGAACGGGATGATCGCACGTTTCAGCGGCGCTTCGGTCTGCAGACCAACGATTTTTTCCAGACCTTTCTCGATATAGCCCGCGTCGTGAGAGGTGATGGTGGAAGCCAGGGCAGTGTCAAAATCAACAGGCGCGTGAGTGCGGTTTTCCTGTTTTACACCTTCCATTACGGTGTCCCACAGCTTGGTGGTCGCTTCAGTCGCGCCAGCCAGGAAGGATTCGTCGCCTTCATATGGGGTGTAGTTTTTCTGAATAAAGTCACGGACGTTGACTTCATTCTGCCAGTCACCTTTCGCAAAACCTTCCCAGGCTGTGGCTAACTTTTCATTAAGCTCGGACATGTAACACCTACCTTCTTAAGTGGATTTTTTATTTACTGCCTGAAACAACCCTTAGTGATGGTCGTTGCCACGCAGGTAAATGACCCAGTATGTCAACCCGACCAGCAGACCCCCGCCGATAATGTTCCCGATAGTTACCGGAATCAGGTTATCAGTGATGAAGTTCATAACGGTCAAGTGAGAGAAACTTTCCGGAGTCGAACCGATGGCGGTCCAGAATTCCGGGCTTGCAAAGTTGCGGATTACGATACCCATCGGGATCATAAACATGTTGGCGATGCTGTGCTCAAAGCCGCTGGCAACGAACATCGCTACCGGCAGGACCATGATCATCGCTTTATCCATCAGGCTACGACCGGAATAGCTCATCCATACGGCGAGACAAACCATCAGGTTAGCGAGGATACCCAGGCTCACGGCCTCCACAAAAGTATGGTGCATTTTGTGGTCGGCGGTCTGCAGAACGTTTAGCCCCCAGCCGCCGTTGGCAGTCATATATTCGCCTGATAACCACATCAGCAGCACAAACAGCAGCGCGCCCACCAGGTTACCAAAATAGACGTTGAGCCAGTTTTTTGCCAGTTGCCCCCAGGTAATTCGACCGCTGGCTTTGGCCACCACGATCAGTACCGTAGAGGTAAAGAGGTCAGCGCCGCAGATAACGCACAGAATCAGACCCAGAGAAAAACAGATCCCACCGATAAGTTTGGCAATCCCATAAGGCATCGCGGCAGTGCCGGTGGTCGCGGTGATATAGAATACGAAAGCGATGGAGATGAAAACGCCAGCGGTGATCGCCAGATAAAACGTCTTCATCGGATGCTTCGTTGCTTTATAGACACCTGCTTCTTCGGCGACTTTCGCCATCGCGGCAGGGAGCAAAAGATCAAAAGGGTTGTCAGCTTTCACACTAACTCTCTCTTTATATAAGTTGGCGGTGAGATACTAACAAAGCATTATAGAAGGGAAATTGATATAGATCATATCTCACCGGAACTATATGCCTTTTTAGTGTGTGGTTTTTATTGAAATTATCCGTAAGCTCATGAAATACAT
>NZ_JAGRQY010000181.1:0-5804 GCF_018223905.1 Klebsiella sp. 28 | reverse complement strand
AAAATTAAACAACGTGTTATTGAATGTATAACAACACAATGATTTTAGAATACTTTAAGAACTACGAGAACTTATATCAATAGAAATATATTTAAATTAATTCAAAATGTCGTTGGTAAATAGTTATTTTATATATTGGACCTTTCATAATTAAAAATATCTTCGCTTAATTTTTTGGGTACCTATGTGGTAATTCCACCATTGTGAAGTGCTTGTAGTCGTGCGTTGCCATCCGTAAACATGAGTATCTCTTATCCCTGCAGAGCCAAAAACCAATAAAACTCTTTATTTCCAATGAATTAACCAGATATCATAATTTTTTGTAGTAAAGAAATTCTTTCAGGACTTATTAATTTCTATCCGGACTTAACTTTTTCACCCGGACCTATCCCCTTGCTCCCCATTCCGCGCTATAACCGCTCCGACACTCTGTTCCCGTGAGGTGCAATCATGAAAACCCGTGCTGACAATAACGATGCTTTTCCCGAAAGCGGCAATGTGCGTATGCGGCAGGTGGTCCAGTTTCTGGCGATGAGCGAATCGTCGGTTTACCGCCTGATTAAAGACACCGACTTTCCCCGCCCCGTCCACCTCTCTTCCCGACTGGTGGTCTTCGATGCTGCTGAAATCCGCCAGTGGCAACAGCGCCGCGCCGCCATTCGTTAATCCACGCTCAGGGATGAGCCGACTGATCCCCCATCATGAAACGCGCCCCCTTTCTCTGTAAGCAGTCTCCGGACCGCACGCTCGAAGTGGTGATCCTTGCCGGAAGTCTGGCATGGGAGACCTCACGCATCTGGCGAAAAGATCCCGAGCGGGAAGATGATGTTCCCCCGGTGGTGCTCGGCCCGGATGAACTGGCCGATCTGGATAACCTGACCATTATCAGACCCGACACACTCTACGTCCGGGTACTCCGCACCGGCGATATCCGCGAAGAGGAGTTGCTGAAAATTGCGGTAAAACTGGCGCACGCGGGTGTGCAGATGGCCCGGCTGATGAGCCCTGACGGTGAGTTGCTGGAGGACTGGAGCGGTCAGCTTGCACGCCTGCGACAGGAAAGGCCTTCCGACATTCTGCCGGATCACTTCCGCCTCGATGAGGAGGCACTGTGGTTTGACAAGCTCACCGAACGCCGCGACGGTGAAAGCGACGTCCAGCCCCAGCGCATCTGTTCCCCTCTGCGCGTCACCGCCATCACCTGCGACAGCCATGACGACAGCTATGGACGCCTGCTGGAATGGCACACCACCACCGGGCAGTTGCGGCGCTGGGCCATGCCGATGGCAATGCTCAGCGGCAACGGCGAGGAGTTGCGGCGCATCCTGCTGGAAAACGGCCTGACCTACATCTCCACCCGCCCCGCCCTGCGTAGCCTGTTATGTGAGTACATTTCGCGGTCACTCCCCGGACGCCGGGTCACCTGCGTGGAGAAAACCGGCTGGCACAACGGCGTGTATGTGCTGCCGGATGAAGTTATTGGTCCGGGTGGCGACAACATCATTCTCCAGGGCAGCCACTACCTGACCGGCGGCTTTGCGCAGGCAGGGACGCTGGCAGAATGGCAGGGGCAGGTCGCCGCACTCTGTGCAGGCAACTCGCGGCTGGTCTTTGCCGTCTGCTGTGCGCTGGCCGCCCCGCTGCTGCGCCTGACCGGAACGGGTGGCGGAGGTTTTCATCTACGCGGTGAGTCCACTGACGGTAAAACCACGGTGATGAAGGTGGCCGCTTCCGTCTGTGGCGGCACGGATTACTGGCACTCCTGGCGGGCGACCGGGAATGCGCTGGAGGGAATTGCCAGCCGCCACAACGATGCCCTGCTGCCGCTCGATGAACTGCGCGAAGTGGACCCGCGGGAAGCCGGAATGATTGCCTATATGCTGGCGAACGGCCAGGGCAAGGGGCGCGCCCGCACTGACGGCGAAGTGCGCAACCGCAGGCACTGGACGCTGCTGCTGTTCTCCACCGGAGAGCTGTCGCTGGCGGAACACACCGAACGCGCCGGGGAGCGCCTCTACGCCGGGATGGACGTGCGCATGGTACAAATCCCCAGCGATACAGGGAATCATGGCGCGTTTGAACAGCTACACGGCTTTGCCAGCGGCCAGCAGTTCGCCGATACCCTCTGCGACCGGGTCGCCCGCTTCCACGGCACCGCCTTTCGTGCCTGGCTGGCCTTCCTCACCCACGACCAGGACGCCAGCACCACGCTGGCAAGAGAGTTACTTCGCCGCTACCAGACTGCCCTGATGCCGGAGAACGCCGGAAACCAGGTGCAGCGCATCGTGGCCCGTTTTGCGCTGCTGGCGGTGGCCGGAGAGATGGCGACGCTGCAGGGTATCACGGGCTGGCAGGAAGGCACGGCATATGGGGCGGTCCAGATCTGCCTGCACGCCTGGCTGAACGAGCGCGGCCATATTGCTAACCAGGAGGATGAAGGCGTGCTGGCGCAGATCAAGCGGTTCATTACCGCGCACCAGTACAGCCGTTTTGCCTCGTGGGACGGCCCGGACCGCCCGCTGAATATGGTGGGCTTTCGCCGGGTGGAAAAAGATCCGCTGACGGGTGAAGAATACACACTGTTTCACATCCTGCCGGAGGGCTGGCGGGAAATGTGCCGGGGATTCAGCCCCGCCAGAGCGGCCAGATTATGTCTGGAAGCGGAATGCCTGCTGCCCGGCAGCGACGGGAAATACCAGTCGCAGGTTCGCCTGCCGGAGATCGGCAAAGCCAGGGTCTACCGCCTTACCTCCCGCATCCTCAGTATCTGAGTGCAGTCTCGCGTGTCTTAAAAAAAGGTGGTACAGGGTGGGACAAGTGGTACACGCAGAGCTGGCGCGGGTTTCAGCGTCCCACATTACAGAATTTGGTTTAAAAAAAGTGGTACAGGGTGGGACAGCCGTTGCTGAATCTGTCCCACTTTTCCGACTCGCATTTTTCAGGTGGTACAGCGCAAAGCCACGGCTGGCGCGGTTGTACCACTTGTCCCACCTGTACCACCTCAAAAACAGAAGGAATGAAAATGGCGAAAAGGGACTGAAAAGGCAAAGGCTGAAAGGAGGGGAGAATAAGGGGAACGGGCTTGCCCTTTAAGGATTTGGTGAAAACAGTAATGTACGGCCCGGATTATTCTTCTTAAAACGGTGATACTGAAGGATCAATTCTGCAAGCTCATCGTCTACAGCATAAAAATACGCTTCCGGTACATCAAGCGCAGCCGCCAGCTTACAGACAAGCTTAAAATCGGGTGCATGGACTTCCTTTTCATACGAACTGATACGCGCGCTTGCGGATTCTTCATCCAGCCCTGCGAGTACACCCAGTTCCGCTTGCGTCAGATCAGCCCTGACTCTTGAAATCTTTAATCTTTTACCAATCACGATTGCCACCCTGCACCTGAATATGCAGGAATTATCCCTTTCTGGGCAGCAACCATCTTCAGGCATTCCCTTACCTATTCATGTATTACTTGAATTTTGATTACATTTAGAGCAATATTCAAGAATTGCGTGATTTATCACGGTTAAAAAGAGAAAACCGATGAAAAAGTCAACAACCAAAGACTGGCACCCCGCCGACATCATCGCAGCCTTACACAAGCGCGGCACCAGTCTGGCGAAACTGTCGCGGGAAGCGGGGCTGGCCTCGTCAACGCTGTCGAATACCCTGACGCGCGCGTGGCCGAAAGGCGAGTGGCTGATTGCCATCGCGCTCGACGTGCATCCGTCTGAAATCTGGCCCGGCCGTTACCTCAATTCCAGTAACAAACGTGAACCCCGAAAACCGCTTCACCCGATGACAACAACCGACAACTCCGGGACATAACGACCCGCGCTGTGAGTGGCAGGACGCATTAACCAACGATACCTGACAGGAGAGTTGTTTATGCACACCGAACCACAACCCAACACCATCACACTCAGTACAGGAGGCCGCCATGTTTCTGGTCTCCCTGGCTGAAGGCTTTATCCACCTGTTCCAGGCCGCAGGCAAAATCTTTCTCGACATGATGACCGGGCTTATCCCGATGCTTATCTGTCTGCTGCTGGCCATCAATTTCCTGATGAAGCTGGTCGGCACCATCAGAATGGAGAAAGTCGCCGCCCTGCTCGGCCGCTCGCGCATCCTCACCTACGGCGTGCTGCCGGTGCTCGGCTGGTTCTTTATGAGCAGCCCCGGTGCGCTGACCCTCGGCAAGCTTCTTCCCGAAAAGAGCAAGCCCGGCTATGAAGATGCGCTCGGCACCACAGCCCATCCCCTCACCAGCCTGTTTCCCCACGTGGTGCCGTCAGAGCTGTTTGTCTGGCTCGGCGTCGCCGCCGGGGTTAAGGCGCTCGGCCTGCCCGTCACCTCGCTGGCGCTGCGCTATATCGCTGCCGCCATGCTGATTGGCCTGATACGCGGAATTATCACCGAGTACCTGTTCCTGCGGCTCAGCAAGCGGGGGAATGTGCCATGATGATTTACTGCGCGCGTATTACTGCCATCGGGCTGTTTGTCGCCGACGGCCTGACCGACAAGATGCTCATCACCTTCGACAGCAACGGGCCGAAGGACTGTCTCGATTACTCGCTGTCGCTGGAGCCGTCGTTCCGGGAAGAGAGCCTGATGATACTCCCCGGCGACCGCCTGATGCTGGCGGGACACGACTATCTGGTGACTGCCGTCGGCAAGGGGGCACAACAGGCGCTGTTTGAGCTCGGCCACCTGACGCTGGTGTTCAACGGTGACCTGAATCCCTGCCACACCGGTACGGTTCATCTCTCCGGCCCGGTACCGAATCTGCGCGACCTCCACGGTAATCTGGTGATAGAGGAGGGACGCCCATGAATACGGTGCTTATTCCGCCCGGTCCCGGCGGCTACGGTAAAGGGCTGTGGCTGCCCGTTGCCAGTGGCAAAAAGGTGCTGTCGCTGACCGGACGAGAGATTCATCCGGTGGCGATAGAAATCGGCGCGCTCACCGAATCGGAAATCGTTAACGGCTTCTCTGACATTCCGCCGGATAACGACATCCTGTGCGTGGTGATTAACTGCGCCGGGTCCCTGCGCTGCGGCCTGTATCCGCAGAAGGGCATCCCGACCATCAACGTGCTCCCCACCTGGCGCGCCGGGCCGCTGGCGCACTTTATTACCGAAGAGAATTACGTCTCCGACGTCACGATGGAACAGCTGGTTCTGGTGGATACCGCCGAAGCGCCGGACAGCGAGCCTGAGATAACACCGGAGCCTGCACTACGGGTTATCACCACACCACCACCTCCTCGCGGCGCGGAGAAGCTGGTGCGCATGGTCGAGCAGACCGGCACCGCCGTCGGCCACGTTATCGCCCTGCTGTTCGCCGCCAGCCGTGAAGCGGTGGACGTGTCGCTGCGCAACGTCATCCCGTTTATGGCCTTTGTCTCGCTGCTGATAGCCCTGGTACAGGAAACCGCGCTCGGCAGCCTGATTGCCCATGCCATGACGCCGCTGGCCAACTCGCTGTGGGGACTGGTGCTGCTGTCGCTCATCTGCGGCATTCCGTTCCTCTCCCCGGTACTCGGGCCGGGCGCGGCCATCTCGCAGGTCATCGGCGTGATGATTGGCACCCAGATTGGCGCTGGCGCAATATCCCCGGCCTTCGCCCTGCCCGCGCTGTTTGCCATCAACGTGCAGGTCGGCTGCGACTTCGTGCCGGTCGGCCTTTCGATGCAGGAGGCCAAACCGGAGACCATCGCCAAAGGCGTACCCGCCTTTTTGCTGTCGAGACAACTGACCGGGCCGCTGGCGGTCATCATCGGCTGGCTGTTTTCCCTGGGCTTATTC
>NZ_JAGRQY010000180.1:0-22396 GCF_018223905.1 Klebsiella sp. 28 | reverse complement strand
ACCGCCAGTCGCAGTGGCAGCCGCTGGCCGAGGAAACAGTGGCCCAACAGCAGGCAACGGCGGACTTTTATCTCGCCAACGGCCTGATCCGCACCCGGCTGGACGTGAAGCCGACCTTTGACCGCCGTTTTAGCGTGCCCGCCGCCGAGGTGACGCCATGACCAGAACCCCTTTTTCCCGCCGCCGTTTTTTACAGCTCAGCGGCGGCCTGGCGCTGGCCGGGGTCTCTCTGCCGCTGTGGGCTCATGATATGGCGGACATGGCCGGCGGCGATGCCCATCCGGCGCTGCGCCTGCCAGAGCCCTACAAGATCAAGCTGGCGATCAACAAAAGCGCGGTATGCCTCGCGCCGGTCGCCGTCGCCGAGCAGCAGAAGATATTCAGTAAATACAACCTCGACGTTGAGTTTGTTAACTTCGGCAACTCCACCGATGTGCTGCTGGAGGCGATCGCCACCGGTAAGGCCGACGCCGGGGTGGGGATGGCGCTACGCTGGCTGAAGGCGCTGGAGCAGGGCTTTGACGTCAAGCTCACCGCCGGGACCCACGGCGGCTGTCTGAACCTGCTGACGGCTAAAGACTCGCCGTTCGGCGGCCTCGAGAGCCTGAAGGGGCAAACCATCGGCGTCACCGACATGGCCGGACCAGATAAAAACTTCTTCGCCATTCTGCTTAAGCGCCACGGTATCGACCCGATCAGCGACGTGCAGTGGAAAGTCTACCCGGCGGATCTGCTCAGCGTGGCGCTGGACAAGCGCGAAATCGCCGCCATCAGCGGCAGCGAGCCGTTCAGCTATCGTCTGCTGGAGACCGGCAAGTATCAGCTGATCGCCAGCAATATGACCGGGGATTATGCCAACCTCAGCTGCTGCGTGCTGGGGGTGAGCGGGAGCCTGGCGCGGGACCATAAACCGGCCGCCGCGGCGCTCACCCAGGCGATCCTTGAGGCGCACAGCTATGCCGCTGCGCATCCGGAAAGCGTGGCGCAATCCTTCCTCGCCCATGCCCTGAATACCAGTGAAGCGGAGGTGAGCGGCATCCTCCACGGGCAGGGCCACGGCCATCACGCGGTGGGCGAAGCGTTCGTGAAAGAGCTGACGCAGTATGCGGTCGACCTGCAGCGGGTGCAGGTGATCAAGCCGGGTACCGATCCCCATCAGTTCGCGGAGAGTATCTATGCCAACGTATTCGCCTGAGCAGGCTCTGGCGCGCCCCACCGGCCGCGCGCCGCTGTGGGGAGAAGGGCTGCTGGCCGCCACGCTGTGGCTGCTGGGTGGTCTGTTTACTCTGACCTGGCCCGACGCCGGGCGGCGCTGGCCGTTTAGCGAAGGCTGGGCGCTGGCGCAATTCACCCTCGGCGGCGGCTTGTTGCTGCTGGCGCTGAGCTATCGCTACTGGCGGGCGCGCGGCGCGCGTGTGCTGCATGCCGGCAAGTGGCTGGCGCTGCTGCCGGTGCTGTTTGCTGTCTGGGAAGGGCTGACCGCCAAAACTGCCGTGCTGCCGGTACCATACTTCGCGCCGCCGCAGGCGCTGATCGAGGTGCTGCACGACGACTGGCCGCGCCTGCTCGACAGCCTGCTGCACTCCCTGGGGCTGCTGGGGCTTGGTGTGCTGCTGGGTACCAGCAGCGGGTTCATCACCGGTCTGGCCATCGGCTGGTCGCAACGGATTGGCTACTGGGTGCATCCGGTGTTACGTCTGCTGGGGCCGGTGCCGTCCACCGCGCTGCTGCCGCTGTGCCTGTTTATTTTTCCCTCGAGCTTCGGCGCCAGCGTGTTTTTGATCGCGCTGAGCACCTGGTTCCCGGTCACGGTGCTGACCTGGTCCGGAGTGATGGGCATTGATAAGGCGTGGTACGACGTGGCGCGGACCCTCGGCGCCAGCCAGCGTTTCCTGATCCTGCGGGTGGCGATCCCCGCCGCGTTGCCGAACGTCTTTGTCGGCCTGTTTATGGGGCTCGGCGCGTCGTTTTCGGTGCTGATTGTCGCCGAAATGGTCGGGGTGAAGTCGGGGATCGGCTTTTACCTCCAGTGGGCCCAGGGCTGGGCGGCCTATCCTAATATGTATGCCGCGCTGCTGGTGATGGCCTTGTTATGTTCCGGCCTGATAAGCGGATTATTTATGCTGCGTGACCGGCTGCTGAGCTGGCAGCGAGGAGGGATGCAATGGTAACCGAGACGATAGCGCGCGGCGCGGCGGTATCCATCAGCCATCTTCATCATGCGTTTACGCTTGGCAAACAGATGGTACCGGTGCTGGAGAATATCAGCCTGCAGCTGCGCCCGGGGGAAAGCGTGGCGCTGCTGGGCCCTTCCGGCTGCGGTAAATCAACCCTGCTGCGGCTGCTGGCGGGGCTGGAAGCGCCGCAGAGCGGACAGATGCAGATCGACGGCGCGGCACTCGGCGCCCCGGGGCCGGAGCGAATTCTGGTGTTTCAGGATCCGACGCTCTATCCGTGGCTGACGGTGCGGCAGAACGTGCTGCTGGGCCCGCAGGCGCAGGGCAAAAAGGGGCTGGAGGCGAAGGCAGACGCGCTGATTGACCGCATCGGGCTGCAGGCCTTCAGCGAGGCGTGGCCGCGGCAGCTGTCCGGGGGGATGGCGCAGCGTGCGGCGCTGGCGCGCGCCTTGTTGAACGAACCGCGTCTGCTGCTGCTCGACGAGCCGTTGGGCAAACTCGATTCGCTGACCCGCATCAGTATGCAGCGGGAGCTGATCGCCCTCTGGCAGCAGCAGGGGTATACCAGCCTGCTGGTGACCCACGATATCGAAGAGGCGCTGCTGCTGTGCGAGCGGGTGCTGGTGATGTCGCCGCGTCCAGGGCGGATTATCGCCGAGTTTGCGCTGCCGCTGGCTTTTCCCCGTCATCGCGATAACCCGCAGCTGCTGCAGCATCGTCAGGATATATTGCGCATCCTCGGCCAGGAGGCGGACTGGTAAGCTGAACGCATTCCCCGGTGGCGCTGCGACCAATGTCACGGAAACGTAGGCCGGCGCAAGCGCAGCGCCGCCCGGCAATGGGCATCCGGTGCCAGGCGCCTGTTTTTGCCCGGTGGCGGCTGCGCCTTACCGGGCCTACGAGCTGCGACAAATGTCACGGAAAGGTAGGCCGGTGCAAGCGCAGCGCCGCCCGGCAATGGGCATCCGGTGCCAGGCGCCTGTTTTTGCCCGGTGGCGGCTGCGCCTTACCGGGCCTACGAACTGCGACAAATGTCACGGAAAGGTAGGCCGGTGCAAGCGCAGCGCCGCCCGGCAATGGGCATCCGGCGCCAGGCGCCTGTTTTTGCCCGGTGGCGGCTGCGCTTTACCGGGCCTACGAACTGCGACAAATGTCACGGAAACGTAGGCCGGCGCAAGCGCAGCGCCGCCCGGCAATGGGCATCCGGCGCCAGGCGCTTGTTTTTGCCCGGTGGCGGCTGCGCCTTACCGGGCCTACGAGCTGCGACAAATGTCATGGAAATGTAGGCCGGCGCAAGCGCAGCGCCGTCCGGCAATGAATGTCCGGCGCGACGCCATGGTCCGGCTTAAAAATCCATCTTCACCGTGAACTGCACTTCGCGCGGGTCGCCAATCTGGTTGCCAAGGTTATTGGTGCCGATCGAGGAAGTGTAATAGGTCTTATCAAACAGGTTCTTCACATTCACCTGCAGTGTCACCGGATACTGCAGCTTCATCTTATAGGCGGCAAACACATCCGCCACCGCATAGCCCTGCAGATAATAATCCGCGCCGTTGGTGCCGGAACGCTTGCTGACCGCATGGCCGCCGCCGCCGACGGTCAGGGTATTGCTGTTATAAACGTTATGAATGTCATAGGTCAGGAACAGCGAACCGGTATGTTTCGGTACGTTTGGCAGCGGTTTCCCGGCGTAATCCGGATCTTCCAGCACTTTGGCGTCGGTGTAGCCGTAGCTGGCGATCACGCTGAGGTTATCGGTGATGGACCCCGCCAGATCCACTTCCACGCCCTGGGAACGCACTTTGCCCGCCGTTTTGGCCACCGTCTCATCGCCAATGCTCTCGGTGTACAGCACGTTACGCTTGTGAATATCAAACAGCGCGATATTGGCGGTAATGCCGTTTAACAGGTCAAATTTGGCGCCCACTTCGTAAGAGGTGGACTCTTCCGGCGGCAGCTCGCCGATATAGCTGGCGATCGACGACTGCGGCATAAACGACTGGGCGACGTTGGCGAACAGAGAGACGTTCGGCGTGACCTTGTAGACCAGGCCGGCTTTCGGCGTCCATTTCTCATCGCGGCTGTCGGTATTGACGTTAAACGGTCGGCCTTTACCGGCGTACTGGGTGTAGTACTGGTAGCGCACGCCGGCGACGGCGATCCAGTTGTCGGTCAGGTACAGCGCGTTCTGCACGTATGCGGCATAGCTCTCCTGCTGGATCCGCTGGTCGCTGTCGGAGGCGGAGACGGTATTACAGGTGTCGAGAGTGCCGTAGACCGGATGATAGATGTTAAAGCCTTTAACGTTCTTACAGCGCAGCATATCGGTGCGCAGCAGATCGTAATTCTCATAGGCGACGCCGGTCAGCAGCTCGTTATAAAAGCCGCCCACTACCACGTTGCCCTGCAGGTCGGCGCGGGTGGAGTGCATCTTCTGCGTTGAACCGTGGGTACCATCGACCCGGCGGGTGAGGTTGCCGGTCGCCGAATCATAGGCCATCACCCGCGCCTGGTTATCGTTATAGTGATCCTGGCTGTAGCTGTAATCGAAGCGCGCGGTCCAGGCGTCGTTAAGGCGATACTCGGCGTTGAGCTGAGCGAGATCGGAATAGCCATCGGTAATATTAAACGCTTCATCGAAGCGGATTTTGCGATCGACGTTCACCGCATGGCCGGTATTCAGATCGAAGATAGTGCCGCGATCAAAGGGGGCGCTGTAGTCGCGGTGCGAATAGGACGCGGTCACCGTTGCCCGCTCGCCAAACCAGGTCAGGGAAGGGGCGATAAAGCTGCTTTTGTTTTTACCGAAATTGCGCCAGTAATCCTCATTCTGATATTCCCCAATCAGTCGGTACGCCAGATTCGTGCCTTCGATGGGGCCGGTGATGTCGACGCTGCCGGTGCCGCCGCCAAAGCTGGTGGAGGTCCCGGAAACCGAACCGGAGAACTGCCGCTCCGGCCGTTTAGTGATGACGTTGATCAACCCGCCGGGGTCGAGGATACCGTACAGCGTCGAGGCGGGCCCCTTCAGGACTTCCACCCGTTCGGTGGCGGCGTTAAAGCTGCGCGGCAGCACGGTGCGCAGGCCGTTGGTCATGATCGAGCCGTCGCGGTTGGCGCCGAAGCCGCGGCGGGTAAAGGCGTCCTGGGTACCGCCGAGGGTGTTGGTCTGCACCACGTTAGCGACGTTATACAGCGCCTCATCGAGTGAGGTGGCGTGCTGATCTTCGAGAACCCGATCGCTGACGGTATTGACCACCTGGGGAATATCCAGCAGCGGCATCGAGGTTAGCGTCGCGGTGGCGGAGCTGAGCGGCTGATAGCCGCTTGTGGCGCTCTGCTGCGCGCCGTCGGCCACTACGGTGATGGTCTCTTCCGCGTCGTTAGTACTTTTCGCCGCGCGATTGTCGGCGGCCATTAATCCCGGTGAGGCTAAAAAAAGAAGCGAAAAAAGCGCGCGCCCTGGCAACGTCCTGCAGGCGACATGGGGTTGAGTCATTATCTGTTTCTCGTGAACGAATCTGCCTTTGCGGTCAGATTAAGCCAATAAAATCATTGCCCTGAATAATAAAAGCACTCTGTTTAGCGTCTGAATGCGCCTTCAGATGTGTAATTGAGAATCATTCAATCATGAAGGGATGTAGTAGTAAACGTTATGCAAGATAAAAATTCAGCGGCGAGGAACAGGACGTTTTAAACACCTCCAGTAGGGAATGTTCTGTAGTTATCTATCTGATATTATTTTATTTTAATTATATTGCGTTGGCACAGTCTCGCTGTAGTCAGCGTCACCGTCTGAAGACGATGGCGAGTATTGACTACTACATTCATCCCCGTCATGATCAAAAGAGAATGAGATTTATTTTGATTTGACTGCAGAATGTCCAGCTATCGCCTGGAACGCTGCGGCGCAGGAGCGAGTTATGCCACAGCGGGTGAAACCTGCAGAGCAGGGGATCGTACTGGATGCTCTGTCGGCCGGCTACGGCCAGACCCTGATCGTTGACGATATCAACCTGACCATTCCCACCGGCAAAATGACGGTGCTGGCCGGGGCGAACGGATCCGGCAAATCCACGCTGCTCTCGACCATCGCCAGAATGCTGAAACCGCTCGGCGGCTGCGTGCGTCTGGACGGGCAAGCCATTCACCAGATGCCGACGAAAGCCGTCTCGCGCCAGCTGGGCATCCTCCCGCAATCGCCGTTGACCCCGGAAGGATTGACCGTTTTCGAGCTGGTCTCGCGCGGGCGCTACCCGTGGCAGGGACTGATGCGCCAGTGGTCCGAGGCCGATGAGCTGGCGGTAGAGGAGGCGCTGCGCTTAACCGGTACCGCCGAATTCGCCCATCTGCCGGTGGACAGCCTCTCCGGCGGCCAGCGTCAGCGCTGCTGGATCGCCATGGCGCTGGCCCAGCAAACGGCCACCATTCTGCTCGATGAGCCGACCACCTGGCTCGATCTGCGCTATCAGGTCGATATCCTCGAGCTGCTCCAGACCCTCACCCGCGAACATGGCCGCACGGTGGTGACGGTGCTCCATGACCTTAACTTTGCGGTGAACTACGCCGATCTGCTGGTATTCCTTAAACAGGGGCGCATCGCCGGCACGATTAGCGACAACGATGTCTGTAGCCCTGAGCTGATTAAACGCGTGTTTGACGTTGACGTGCAGATGTCGATTAACCCGCAAACCGGCAAACCCTTCTTTATGCCGTTTCGCGCCCGCCAGGCAGCGGCACAATGAGCGTGGCCATCCTGCTTTCCGCGCGGCGTCGCCCCCGCCCCCGGCTGGCGCTGCTTCTGCTAACGCTGCTGCTTATCGCCGCCTCGCTGGTGCATCTTGGCTTAGGCGCCCGCTGGATCGCCCCGCAGACGGTGCTGCGAGCGCTGCTGGAGTACGATCCGCGCAACTTTGAGCAGCGGATTATCATCGATCTGCGTCTGGTGCGGCTGGCGGCGGCGCTGCTGACCGGCGCGGCGCTCGGCGTCGCCGGGCTGCTGCTGCAGACGGTGATCCGTAACCCGCTTGGCGAGCCGCATATTCTCGGCCTCAACGCCGGCGCCTCGCTGGCGGTGGTGGNNCCCCGCCGGGCGCCCGCTGACCGCCGCCTGCGGCGCGGGGCTGCTGTTCGGTGGCGTGATGGCGCTGGCCTCTGCCGGGCGCGGCGGGGCGACGCCGCTGCGCATCACGTTGTGCGGAGTGGCGCTGTCAGGGTTTGCGTCGGCGGTGACGGCGGCGATATTAATTCTCGATGAACAGACGCTGCTGGCGATGCGCACCTGGCTGGCCGGCGACCTGGCCGGACTGAACTGGAGCACGCTGCGGGCGGCGCTGGTCCCGGCGCTGATCGGCCTTGGCGTCGCGCTGCTCATTGCCCCACGCCTCAACGTGCTGGCGCTGGGGGATAAGGTGGCGCTGGGCCTTGGCGTTAATCTCGTCCAGACGCGGCTGCTGGGTCTGCTGGCGATTGCGCTGCTCTGCGGCGCGGCGGTGGCGGTGGTCGGGCCGATCGGCTTCGTCGGGCTGGTGGTGCCGCACGTGGTGCGCCATCTGGTGACGGAAGACATCCGCCTGGCGCTGCCCCTGGCCGCGCCGGTGGGAGCGCTGGCGCTGGTGCTGGCGGATATCGCCGCCCGGACGCTGGTCGCGCCGCAGGAGCTGGCCACCGGAGCGATGACCGCCCTGGTGGGCGCGCCGTTGTTTATCTTTATCGCCGCGAGGTTTTTTAAATGACGCGCGCCGTTCACCGGGCCGGTTTTCGGCCGCTGGCTTTCGCCTCCCGCCAGCTGCTGCTGCGCCCGGCGGCGTTAAAAATTGCCGCCAGCATAGTGCTGACGCTGCTGGCGCTGGGGCTGTACAGCCTTAGCCGCGGCAGCTATCCGCTGCCCGCGTCGACGCTGGCGCGGGCCCTGCTGGCGCCGCAGGAGATGGGCGAGCAGCCGCGCTTTATTCTATTTGATATCCGCCTGCCGCGGATCCTGATGGCGCTGCTGTGCGGGGCCATGCTGGGGCTGGCCGGCGCGGCGATGCAGAGCATCACCCGTAACGGGCTGGCCGACCCGGGACTGATCGGCGTCAAAGAGGGGGCCAGCATCGTGGTCCTGGCGCTGGTGCTGTTTTTCCCGGCGGTAGGCCTGGTCTGGCGGCCGCTGGCGGGGATGGTCGGCGGCATAGCGGTGGCCCTGCTGGTCCTGACGCTGGCCCGCGACTGTTCGCGGCCGCGCTTTATTTTAATTGGCATCGGCGTCTCCTGGAGCCTGGCGGCCGCGGTCGGCATCTTTATGACCACCGCCGACGTACGCGACGTGCAGACGGCGATGATCTGGCTGGCGGGCAGCCTGCAGGCCGCCACCTGGCCGCTGCTGGCGGTGGCTTTTTGCTGGGCGCTGCCCGGGGCCATCATCCTGTTCTGTACCGCCCGGGCGGCGGACGTGGCGCTGCTGGGCGACCGGACCGCCATCGGCCTCGGCGTACGTCTGCAGCAGCTGACGGTGCTGCGCTTTTTTGCGCCGGTGCTGCTGACCTCGGCCAGCGTCTCCTGCGTCGGCAGCCTGGGTTTTGTGGGCCTGATGGCGCCGCATATGGCGCGTTTCGTGCTGCGCGGCGGCCAGGTATCGCTGCTGTGCGGCAGCGCGCTGATTGGCGCCTTGCTGGTGCTGGCGACCGATACCCTTGGCCGGCTGGCGTTTGCCCCGCTGCAGATCCCGGCGGGGATTGTCATTGCCCTGGTGGGCTGCCCGTTCTTCGTTGTCTTGCTCTGGCGTCGCCGTGATGCCCTTTAACCAGGAAGGTAGTATGCGTTGGTTCGTCTCATTGCTGCTGTTGCTGACGGGGGCCGTCAGCGCCGCCGCCCCACAAACTCAAACTTTCACCGATGATTTAGGCCGCACCGTCACCGTGCCGCTGCATCCGCAGCGTATCGTTTCGATGCACGATCTCGATATTACCATTCCGCTGATTGAGCTCGGGGCGCCGCCGATCGCCAGCCACGGCCGGACGCGCCCGGACGGCAGCCACTATCTGCGATCCAGCGTCCAGCTCACCGGCGTCGATTTCGACAACAGCGATATCCGCTTTATTGGCACCGCCGATATCGATCTGGAAGCGGTAGCCGCAGCCAGGCCGGATCTGATCATCACTGAGCCCAGCCGCCACGTGTCAGTGGAGCAACTGGAGAAGATTGCCCCGACGGTGAGCATCGACCATCTGCAGGGCAGCGCCCCGGAGATTTACCGCAAGCTGGCGCAGCTGACCGGCACCCAGCCGCGGCTGGCGATCCTCGAGCGCCGCTATCAGGAACAAATTAAACAACTGAAAGCGATGGTCAACCCACCGCAGTACAGCGTCTCAGTGATCCAGGCGAACAACGGCAAGGTCACGGTGCATCATTCGTATCATGCGCTGGGCCGGGTGCTGCGCGACGCCGGGTTCCGCTTTCCGCCGCTGATTGAGCGGATCCCCGATGGTCAGCGCATTGACGTCAGCGCGGAACAGCTGCCGGAGCTGGACGCTGATTTTGTCTTCGCCACCTGGCGGTCGGATACCGGCGGTAAGCCGCAGGATGAGCTGCAGGCGATGGAAGGCGTGATGCCCGGCTGGTGCGACTTTATGCGCGCCTGCCGCACCGGGCACTATATTTTGCTGCCGCGGGAAGAGGTGATCTCCAACTCCTACGCCGCGCTGTCTCTGATGGTGGCCCAGGTGCAGTCGCATATTGCCGGCAGGCCGATCCCGGCGGAGGCCAAATGAAAAGCGCGGTAAAAAAAGAGAAGGGCAAAGTCGATCTGTTCGGCGAACGCTATCGCGCCCGGGCGCACCAGCTCTCCCCCCGGCTGCGGGCGGTGGTCAGCTATATCAACGACAACCGCGAGGTGGTGCTGGAGCATACGGCGATGGAGATCGCCACCGCGACCCAGACCTCCGACGCCACGGTGGTGCGTGCCATCCAGGCGCTGGGCTTCGCCGGGCTGCGCGAGCTTAAGCAGACCATGGAGCGCTGGTTCGGCACCTCGGTCACCTCGGCGGAAAAAATGCGCTCGACGGTTACCGCGCTCTCCAGCGACGTCAACTCCAGTATTGATTTTGTGCTTGAAGGCCATCAGCGGGTGTGCGAGGTCCTGTCGCGGGCCGACAACCGCGCGGCGGTGGCTCAGGCGGTGGCATTGCTCAGCGACGCGCGCCAGGTGGGGATCTTCGGTATCGGCGCCTCGGGGATCCTCGCCGAATACACCGCCCGGTTGTTCAGCCGTATTGGCCTGCCGGCGTACGTGATGAACCGCACGGGCTTTAGCCTTGCCGAACAGCTTATCGGCCTGCAGCGCGGCGATGTGCTAATCATGATGGGGCAAAAATCTCCCCATCGTGAAGGATTGACCACCCTGCGCGAGGCGAAGCGGCTGGGTATTCCGACCATCCTGCTGACCCAGGCGGTGGACTCGCGCTTCAGCCAGGAGGCGCAGGTGGTGATCGACGTCCCGCGCGGCGGGGACAGTAGCCGGATGCCGCTGCACGGTACGGTGCTGGTCTGTCTCGAGATGATTGTCCTGTCGGTGGCCTCTACCACGCCACAAAAAACGGTGAAATCCCTGAAACGAATCAACGATCTGCATCGGGCTATCGGTAAATCCGGCGGTAAACGGGGCCATTGAGAAGATAATTCACCAGCGGGAAGGTTTCCGGTTGCATATAAAAGTGAGTGTGTGTATTTTTATGCAAAATAAATGCATAAAAAGGAGATCTCATGGTCAAGAATTTGCTCAAAGCGTGTTGCATGATAGCCGCGCTGACGGCTGCCGGACAGGCGGCTGCGGAAACCTATACCGTCGGCTCCGGCGGCACCTACCTAATAACTAGACCTTGCCTCAGTGATACATTGTATTGAGATAAATATTCATTGTTTAAGTCAGGGAGTTTTTGGGTGGGGTAAAAATTTCCCCAGGCTGGGGTAAATTCTACCCATAATCATTACTATTCATTACTAATCAAAACTAATAAAAGAATAGAGTCAAAAAGAATCGCTGAAAGAAAAGGTAAGTCATCCTCTAGTTAACAAATAAAAAGAGCTACCTAAGTAGCCCTTCATTCTCTTCAGAGTCACATAGCATACGGCCTATTTCAATCTCTCTAACCAGAAATGAGCTTTATCCATTGCATCTTTATATTCACCATATTTACGTGCTTCATCCATTTCTTTACCCCATTCTTTCATTATGGCTTCATAGGTTCCATTCTCGATGGAGCGTTTCGTTAACTGGTTTAGCATTCTCATTCCTTCTTCGTGTCTCACTTTTTGCCAGTGGGTTAACTCTTTCTCTGGATTGGCCTCAGCTTCACGCTTCAGGGCTTGCTCGCGTTCCTCAGCGAAGAGTTGAGACAACAAGCGACGCTCTATAGCAAGTTTATGCTCAATCTCTTTGATGCGTTCTCTGCATCTGCTGATACGTGTTTCTACTGTCATTCCCTCCCTGCTCATCTGGAGGGGTGGAGCGAATTTATTCATGCATCACCTGTGCCTTACTGTTCAGTACCCAGTTTGCAATCAAAGTTCAGGGTGTCCTGTGCTGTCTTATAAATCACAGCCGCTGTGTTAGCGTCTTCTTTGGTGAGGCTTATTGCAGCCTGTCGTGAGACGTCATATACGCCATGTGAAAGGCTGTCCTCAGTGACAAAGATGAAAATGTCTCCAGTGTCACCAGAGGGGCTAAACATCACTGCTCTGTTAGCTCCCCAGTATGTGAGCACTAAAGGGATGTCAGGTTGTACAAAGCCATTGTCAGCTGTATGTGAGCATACCCAGTGAGTGTCTGGTACAGAGTTCTTTGACTTGGGCTTAGCAAGCGCATTCTCAAGTGCTGCCATTTCATTCAGGTTGGTGTCTGCCATTGCGCTAGCGCTAAGTGCAGCCAAAAGCCCCACAATAATTAAACGTTTCATTTCTTTCCTTCAGCGTATTAGTTAAGTTCTTTGAAATAAGCCACTGTATCGGGGTCTGTGAGTCTGAATGAATCAGGAAGCACCTGATAAGATTTGGTAATTACGTCTGGAATGTCCCCGAGGTTCAGGGTTAATACATTACCCCATTCCCAGTTAGAGCTGTGCACAGACTTAATTTCTCCATCGTTCACATACTTCCCGTCGCTATTCACTGCCTGTACACGATAGGGTGCTTCACGCTGGTTAACCGTGATGGTGGTTGGTGTGGTTCCCTCAGTTACTGTGACATTATCGCTTTCACGTACCACCCTGAACTTCACAGGGGCTAGTGAGTCGACCTTTACGGGATGCTCAGCAGGATTAAACATGGTGCAACATCCTGAAAGCAGAGAAGTCGACACGGAAAGGAATGCAATAAGTTTAAGTTTCATTCCTGTCCCTCAATCAATTTCTTTAGTTCTTTGGCTTGATTTCTCACTACATCTAGTTTGTAGAGGAAAAGCCCCAATGCGATAATGAATGCAATGAATAAAATCATTTTATTTAGTTGGCCTTTAAATAGTGCACGGTTTCCATTGGGTCGTTAAAGTTCACAACACCAAACTCATGCTTGTATTGTAGGTCGGTTGATGCAATTTCATCCCACATAATTACATCATTTTCGTTAGCAAATGAGAGGCATGTTTTCTCTTTGAAGGTTGAACTAATAACCCTGCAATAACCCTCTCTGGTTTTGGGGTAGATTTGCGACATCCCGTGCAGGTGGCTATGCATTACTGCTTTATTGCTATCCACGTCAAAAGTGTAATAGTCTTTAGCACCAGAGGACTCACCACCTGCATAATATTTGCTTTCTTCTGAGTGGCATCCTGAGAGGGCTAGGCAAGCTAAAGCTGCAACAAGTGCCTTTTTCATTTTGAGTTATTCCGTACAAACTTAATGCTGTATGACACCGTGATAAGGAGTCCATACCACATAGCAGGTAGCGCTGAGATAATGGCTAAAGGGATGCATGCAAAGCCAACCATAACCATCGTTTCGCTGGACATCCATGCAAAGATTAAATGCACACGGTCGCTGCTCGGTTCCCAAAACATGACCACCGACAGCAAAGTAAACCAGCCAGCCACATAGAGAGATTTAATAGCGATGTTTTTCATTTTTCCCACTTCACCGGATTGAAACGAAGTTCAGCCACTCCAGCCCAATAACCTGTAATCATGCGATACAGGCAATAAACACCAGCCAGAGGAACCAGCATGCAGCCAATTACTACTCGTTTTGAGCAGAATCCGTTAACTCGCTTATTCAGGAGATAAACGCAAATGGCAATAAAAATGTGATAAAAGCCGATGGTAATCATTTATTAAATCCTTCCACATTAAATTAATTGCGCCATGCAGACACAAGATTAAATTGAACCATAACACTATGAACAACTTGCTTTAGCTTGCCCTGCATAGTGCTATAGGCCATCCTCTGGCAAGAGAAGTGAACCCACATAACACCGCTAGGTTCTATCTCAACAAAACCGGTAAACCCGTTGACCTGAAAGAACCCACTGAACGGGCTTCTTGGTGCTCATACAATGCCCCTGAAACGCTCTATACAGGCCTGCGTGCGTGTTTTTGCCACAGGCAATACGTTTCCGTTTTTATCGCCTTCTGCTGGCTCTGGTGCGGTTAGTAATTCATAAATAGTAGCGGCCTTTTCATTGCCTTTCTCTTTCAGGCTGGTTAAGCGTTTCTCATCCTCTTCTTCAAGCAGGTCGCCAAACCCTAAGCCAGTGAGTCGCAAAAGAAACTCATTATCAGATTCTTCTTTTTTCTCTGGTTCAGCTGGTGTGAATGCTTGCTCATTGCTCTCCATTTCTTCAGCCCACTGTTCAAAGCGGTCTGTTGCCAATTCAAAACAGGCTGAGTTGTAGCCTTCGCCCATACCGCCAGCAATCATCTTTGCTCTGACCTTTTTGGAATGCTTGTCGCTGGCATTTTTAGTTACATTGGTCCAAAAGATATGTGCAAGCTTCTCGTTCATGCGAATGGTTTTCAGTACAGCCGCTAATATGCCCTGCGAAAACATTGATTTTTTGTATTCAATGTCCCACTCATCGAAAATAAACAATTCTTTCCTATAGTCGGTTGCCCCTTTAATTAACAGGTCGCTTCCTTTGAATCCCAATTGCTTGTACGCAGTCACGCCAACAGCCTTGGCGTGTTTGCTTTTCAGTTCTCCCAGCTTAACGCGCTTGCTAGCAATGTCTTTGCGCTGTCCAGCAGTTGGAGCACGCTTGTTTTCCATCAATGCATCTTGACGGTTGCGAATGTCCTCAATGCTGTCAGCCTCACGCAGAAGTACGGGAAAGAGCTTAGGTAGGTCTGTTAATGCCTTGCGCTTAATTGCATCCTGTCTGTGATGGCCGTCAACCAGAATTTCAACGCCATTCAGTTTAATTACTTCAAAGTAATCACCAAGGGAGTCATTCCATTTGCCCTTTAAGTAGCCCTCTTTACCAAAATCAAGTTTACGGTTTTCCACGTTATCCTGAACATTTAAAATCTGGTCTTTAGTCCACTTAACCAGTTCACCGATAGTTAAAGCCATTTCATTCTTCCTCAATAATTTGATATTAGACACACTGCGTGACCGATGTGATGCATTATCCAGGTCACTTACATCATCGTCTATAGAGGCTATTAAGGATTTACTCACATGCGCACAAATACATTAAAAAGCCTAGCCAGTAATGCGGCCTTCCTATCTGAGCTATATCGTATTATTCATCACATTTATGCAATTAACTTAACGGTAACCAATCGGATAATGAATCGGTACACTTGAGGGTGATTTGGTTTGCGCATAAATGCGTTCTCATCTGGCTGATAGGTATGCATAACAGAAAATGAGCTTGCTTGATGCGCTGGAATTATACCGTTAACTCCCGTTATGTTCTCCGAACATGACATTGAAAGAAAAACCAATAAAAACAGACAGCTTGTAAAAGCATACTTATCATCACATAGCACCTCATGGTGGTGGGCATAAGTGGGTGAGAATCACAAGCCATAACAAATAAGCCTACCGACAGCCGTATTACTCTCATTAAAGGGCGTGTTAATGCTTTTAACATTTATGCATTCCTACACATCATCGACACAGGCCTATTGCTAAGCCCTTGAGTTATAAGGCCTGCATGATTATCAGGTGGAATAGTGGCATAGCTAACATAGCTCAGGCTTCACAGGAGTCATTCTAAGAGGTTTTCCTATGTGTGGTAGTGTGATTGTAGCCTGAAGGTGTTAGAAGCGCTTAGCCATCGCCCGCGCGCTGGCGATGAAGCCGTCGATAATGCTGTTCGATGAGCCCACTTCGGCGCTGGATCCGGAGCTGGTGGGCGACGTGCTGGAGGTGATGAAAAACCTCGCCAGCGAGGGGATGACCATGGTAATCGTGACCCACGAAATGGGCTTTGCCCGCGAAGTGGCCGACCGGGTGATCTTCATCGACCAGGGCGTGATTCAGGAAGAGGGCAAGCCGGGGCAGATCTTTAGCGCGCCGAGCAACCCACGCACCGCCGCGTTCCTCAGCAAGGTGCTGTAAACCGGGCGGGCTGGCGCGATGCCAGCCCGCTGAGCATTCCGGGTGTATTGACGAAGCTTTTAATCATCCGCGCAAACATTGACTGGGCTCATATATCCCGCGATAACCCCTTTGTTAATCTCAGGGTGTCGATTAGGACTTCTCCAGGAAAATAACGTTGGAAATCTTTTTTTAACCCACTGAAAAATAGCGATTAACTATTTTTCATACGCCAAAAATCATGGTCCGTTAATGACGGACTCGGTTTCGTATGGGTTAAAAAAGGTACGTTATGACAGTTACATGGACGGTCACGCCCGTGGGGTATCAGCACATTGCCAAACGCTGCCCCGCCTGCAATGTAAAACGCGACTTCGCACCTTCCGGCGCCATCCGGGTGAATTCGCAAAAGAAGCTGCTGGATATCTGGAGCATCTATAAATGCACGCACTGCGATTACACCTGGAATATCGCCCTGTTTTCCAGGCTGCACGTCAGCAAGATAAACCGTGAACTGCTTCAGCGCCTGCTGCAGAACGATGCAGCCATGGTTCACTATTATGCCGCTGACCTCGCGACGCTGAAGCGCAACCGCGCCGAGCCGTCGGGGCAACCTGATTTTCGTATTCACGAGCAATGGTCGGTTACGTTGATGGCATGTCAGCGGATAACGGTGCGCGTCAGAGTCAGTCAGCCATTTCGCATCAGCCCGCTATCAATACTGAAAAAACAGCTCAAGCTGAGTACGGCTGAAATCCGGTGGTTGGTCGCGACAGGGCATATCGAGGGTATTCCACTAAAACAGCTCAAGACGAAAAAGCTGAAGGCGATGGAATATGATTTTCAGCTGGCGGCGGAAACGCTGTATGCGCGACGCCGGATTACGTTATCACTTTGCGGTAGATAACTTGCCGGGAAGATAAGCCGCAGCGCTTGAGCTGCTGGCTTTTTTATTCCTCGGTGAATAAGGACGGCGAAGTTGGCCGTCCTGACTCCCTTATCTCCGCCTGCAAAAGCCACCTCCGCTGCAGCCATTCAATCTGTAGACGCATAGTAAACAAACGCCAGCTTATTGCCGTCGGGATCGCGGACGTAGGCGCTGTGAAAACCGTCGCCATACTGCGGCCGGTGACCGGGACCGCCTTCATCACGTCCGCCGAGTTACAGGGCGAGGGCATGCAGCTCCGCAATATGTGCGACGGAGCGGGCGTTAAGCGCCACCATCGTTCCATTACCCACCCCGGCAGGCTGCTGGTCAAAAGGAACACCTACGCACAGCCCGCAGGTGTGATTGCCGTTGAAGGTGCCCCAGGACGCCCCCTGTTCGTTACGGCCGGCTTTGACGTGCCCCAGCAGCGCCATTAACGGGTCATAGAACTTGATGGCGCGTGGCAGATCGTTCGTTCCCAGCATAATGTATGAAAACATAGTGTTCTCCTGTTGCGGGTAAAAAGGCCTAAACCTTCAGGCTGGCTGAAGGAGATGTTGTTGACGGAGTTTTAACAAGCGCGAGATCAGCATGATGACGACGATTCCCGCTATCAGCGCCAGGCAGTGAAAGGCTATTCTGCCGCCAGCCTGGAAGTAAACCCAGCGCGCTACTTCCACCGAGGCCGCCATAAAACTGAGCGCCACAATGTTGATGGTCGCTGAAACCGTCCCTTTCGGCAGGGAGTGGGAAAAAAGCGCAAAACGGAATAATACGGGGAACAACAGGCCTGTTCCGAGGGCATAGAGACTCGTTCCTGAAACGGACCACCACCAGGTATGGGGCCATGCAATATTTCCCGCCAGTAATACCAACAACCCGGTCAGCTGTATCGGGATAGTGCGCCAGATAAAGCGGGGAGAGGTCGGATCCTTGATAAAACGGGCCACGATGATGCTGGCAATAATAACGCCGCCAAAGACAGGCACCTGGGTCCAGGCATAGGCGCCGCGCGACATCCCGCCGTCATCGATCAGGATCACCGGAGAGAGTGCTACCCAGGTGATTATCGGCAGGTTACTGAATGACAACGCCAGCGCGCCCGTGAGCACCACCGGCTGTTTAAAGGCGCGGACAAACTCGGAAAATACCTCTCCCGGACGAAACCCCCGGCCCTGAGAGGTGACCGTTTCTGGCATGTTAAAAATCAGTAACGCCCAGGCCAGCAAGCTCATGGCGCCGATGATCGCAAACAATAACTTCCAGTGCAGGAAATTCATCAGGCCAGCGCCCGCCAGGGGCCCGATTACCGGCGCCAGCAAAACGATGGATGTCAGCGCCGCCATAATGCGGATAGACTCTTTTTCATCAAAAGCCTCCTGGATGGAGACATAACCGACTGTCGAAATGAAGCAGATACTGGTTCCCTGGATAAAACGGGCGATAAGATATTGATCAATCGACGTGACAAAGATCATGCTGAAGCAGGCCAAAGCAAAGATGATGGCTCCGGTCAGTAGTACGGGGCGGCGACCAATGCGGTCGGAGAGCGGCCCCAGCAGCCACTGTAATGCCAGCCCCCCGGCTAAATAGAGGCTGACAGAGGCCGGGGCTAACGCAACATCAGCCTCAAATTCCCGGATGATGTGGATAATACCCGGCTGAATGAGATCGGTAGTCAGATAAGCAGAAAAATCATAGATAACCATCGCCAGCGGAAATAACAAGATTCTGCTAAAACGGATGTACGGTCCCAACGCTAATTTCATACGCGAAGACTCCCTGGTCGGTGACGGTTTCCCTGGTATCGGGGCCTGGTTGATGTGGATCCCTTGCGACTGTCGTCACAGGCTGGCCGCGGAATGACAAATCGAAAGATAAAATTCGCCTGACGACGGTCATTGGGTAAGGCAACGCAACGGCATGCAGAGGGAGTGATCGAGCATGGCAGAGGGATAACGCACCGGGTTAACTGGCTGGGGGTGACGTTTCTTATGCGAGGGAGGGGTCTCGCTGCCATCGCGTGGATGTGGAGCGTTTGTCCGCAGGGGACGAGAATGAATAAAGTCGCTTGCTCCTGAGGGGAAACATTCATACCGGGAAACCTGTGTCATCATCATGGGCAAAATAGGCGAACACTCGCCAGTGTCCGCATTCGATTTCAGCGCAGTGATAATCAGTCCGGCCAGTGATGGTCGGAAGTCTGATTATCAGATGATTAGGTTTTCCAGCATCGACGCCTCAGCTATGGGTATGAATTATTCATTAAGGAAATGATAACACCCACATTTATTATGGGAATTGCGCAGGTAAGAAAATGTGACTTTCGCCCGCTTACTGCGTGAAGCTGATCGCAACAGACCCGGCGCTGCGCTCAGCCTTGCCATGGTACACCGCCTCAATATTATTCCCCTGCGGATCCAGCACAAAAGCGGCATAGTAACCAGGATGATAGTGTCGTTCGCCAGGCGCGCCGTTATCACGTCCGCCATGGGTCAGCGCCGCATGGTAAAAAGCGTCCACCATGTCACGATCTCTGGCCTGGAATGCCAGGTGGTGGCGCCCAGTCAGTTTCCCGGCAGCCTCCGGGCTGTGGCGTGAGGCCACCACCAGTTCGTCGGCCAGCAAGTATTCATTGGCGGTGGTGATAACCGGGATCTCCAGCGCCGACAGTACGGCGGTATAGAAGTTTTTGCTTGCCTCAAAGTCTTCGACAACCAGCAGAATATGATCGATCAATCTGCCACGATGTAATGTATTACTTTCCATGGGATTTCCTCTCGGCTGGGGGCCGGCAATGGTTAACAGCAGTGAGCCAGCAAGAACAGGATACCCTCCGGTGAGGGCCATAAAAAAGGGCTGGCGCCAGGCCAGCCCGTGAGGACTACCGTGCGGACTCCGTCGCCTCGTCCATGTCATCTTCCTGCTCACTGGCAAGCAGGGTTTTCTCGTTTTTGCACAGACACTGAATCAACAGGAACAGCACGCCGCTGGCCACCAGGGTGACGATCAGGCCATCGTAACCAGTGATGCCGATCAGCATGCCGCTGACTACCGGCCCGGCCACACTGCCGGCGGACCAGAAAAAGCCGAACAGGGCATTAATCATAATCAGCTTCTGCCCATTGAAGGTTTTCCCCGCCCGCACCAGCGACAGGGTATAAAGTGCGCCCGCCGCGGCGCCCAGCAGCAGACAAATGGCCATCAGCTGAATGCGCGAGCCGAGCATCAGCGGCAGGGCCAGCAGCGACAGGCTGAAAACCACCGCGCAGCTCAGATGCACGCGGCGAATCCCGACCCGGTCGGCCAGCCAGCCGAGCGGGGTCTGGAACATCGCATCTCCGGTCAGCACCACGGTGACCAGCAGCACCGCCAGCCCTTCATTCAGCCCTTTGTCCATGCCGTACAGCGGCAGCAGGGCGAGGATGCTGGCGTCAAAGAAGGCGAAGCAGAAGACCCCGGAGGCCAGTACCGGCAGAAAGGCGCCGAGGCTGCGCCAGCTGGCGCGCTCCCCGAGGCTTTCACGAGTGCCGGTGGGCAGATGGCGCAGCATCAGCAGGCAGACGGCGGTGACCGCGACAATCGCTATCAGCGCTGATGTCTGCCAGGCGGGGCCGACGGAGATCAGCAGCGGCCCGGCCAGCTGGCAGCCGGTAAAGGCCGAGGCGTAGAGACCGGTGAGGGTAGCGCGCTGGCTGCCCGCCGCGCCGCCGGTGATCCAGCTTTCGCCGAGTACGATAATGACCCCGGAGGCCAGGCCGGTCAGCAGGCGCGGCAGCAAAAGCAGCGTCATATCGGTAGTCATGCATGAGGCGATGGTCGCCAGCGCCAGCAGGATCAGACTGCCGCTCAGCAGCACGCCCATTTCAACGCGCCGGCACAGCGCAGGAGAGAGGAAAGAGGAGATCATCATGCCTGCGGGCGGCAGGGCGGCCAGCAGGCCGACGTACAGCGGCGCGATCTGCTGCTGCGCCAGCTCAAGACTGATTAACGGCACCGTATAGCCGGTGATAAATCCCACAAGCGACGCGGCCATGATCATCGCCAGCGTGGGGGCAAGACGATTCTGGTCTGGGTTAAACATTTTATTTCCGATGACGGAGAGGTCAGTAGTGGATCCTTCGGCAAATTGCCGTCCTGAGTTGCATAATAATTAATCGACTGGCCGTTGTCACCGTTGAAATCACTACCAAAAAAGGGCCGCAGGGCGGCAGGTGGGCTGTACGCCGCGCCGCCGCCGCATTTCATGACGTTGTCAGCGTGGTAACGACAGGATATAACGGAGGGAGCGGTAGCGCCCCGACGCCGGTGAGCGACGGGGAAAACGCGACGCATGACCGATTATTCAGCATTACGCTATGCAGGAAAGGAGTAATACATGGCCGTATCGCCGTCACTGATCGCCGAAGCCGTTGGCTGGCGACGTGAATTTCACGCCGCGCCTGAGCTCGGATATCAGGAGCAGGAGACCTCGCGCCGCGTTGCGGAGCTGCTGGCCTCGTTTGGGCTGCAGGTGCATCGCGGGCTGGCCGGCACCGGCGTCGTGGCGACGCTGGAGAACGGCCCCGGGCCGGTTATCGGCCTGCGCGCCGATATGGACGCCCTGCCGATCACCGAGCTGGGGAGCGTCAGCTACCGTTCACGCCGCGCCGGGGTGATGCACGCCTGCGGCCACGATGGCCATACCGCGATGCTGCTGGCGGCCGCCGCCCATCTGGCGCAGTCCCGCCATTTCAGCGGCACCGTCCACTTTGTCTTTCAGCCGGCGGAAGAGAATCTCGGCGGTGCGCGCAAAATGGTGGAGGAGGGGTTGTTTGAGCGCTTCCCGATGGACGCCATCTACGCGCTGCATAACTGGCCGGGGATCCCTCTTGGCGAAGTGGCGCTCAGCGATGGCGCGATGATGGCCTCGCTGGACGCCTTCGAGATCACCCTGCGCGGAAAGAGCTGTCATGCGGCGATGCCGGAGAGCGGGGCCGATCCGATCGTCGCGGCGGCGCAACTGATAATGGCGCTGCAGACCATTCCTTCCCGCCGCTTGTCGCCGCAGGATTCCGCGGTGGTCAGCATCACCCAGATAAACGGCGGCGAGGCGATCAACGTCCTGCCGGACACCGTGGTGCTGCGCGGTACCTTCCGCTGTCTGAGCAATCGCGTTCGCGCCCGCGTGCGGGAGCTCATCGAAAGCTATGTGGCGACCCAGCCGCAGGTGTCCGATGTGCAGGGCGAGATTAGCTGGTTCCCGGGTTATCCGGTGACCAAAAACCATGCGCTGCAGGCGCAGCAGGTGCGCGAGGTGGCCGTCGCCACTCTCGGCGCGCAAGCGGTGCGCTGGAATCAGGCGCCGTCGATGGCCTCCGAAGATTTTGCCTGCATGCTGGAGGCCTGTCCGGGGGCCTATTTCTGGATCGGCACCGACGGCGAAACCCCGTCGAAGCCGCTGCATAACGCCAGCTATGACTTTAACGATGCGCTGATCGGCCCCGGCGTCGCCATGTGGGTGGGGCTGGTGGAGAAACAGCTGCCGGCGGCGTAACCCACCGGCAGCGGCAGAGGGAGCGCGCTGCGCTCCCTGAGGTCAGACGTCGGCAGCGGCTTTCAGTCGCGCTTTCATGTCGCTGTAGGCCGTCCAGGCATAGCGCTCCGCCCATTGCTGGTCGGCAATCGCTTCCACTTTCACCGCACAGTATTTGGTTTCCGGCGTTTTGGAGATCGGATCGAGGTTATCCTGGGTCAGCTCATTACAGGCGCCCACCCACCACTGATAGGTCATATAG
>NZ_JAGRQY010000018.1:0-73853 GCF_018223905.1 Klebsiella sp. 28 | reverse complement strand
TCTGATAAATTGTTAAAGAGCAGTGCCGCTTCGTTTTCGCTGCGGCGCGGGGTGTGCATATTACGCCTTCCCGCTGCAGAGTCAAGCATTTATTTTTGCTTTTCTCTGCGAGGTTCTCACCGGAACCTCGCTGACCCGGCGGCTTGTTTGCCGTTGTTCCGTGTCAGTGGAGGCGCATTATAGGGAGTAATTCTGAGGTGACAAGGGGAAATGCAAAAAAAGTTTTCAACCGTCTCTTTTTTCAACAATGCGGCGAGGAATGTCGCAAAAAACCGCCGTTTTGCCGTTTTAACCGACGAAACGGGGCGCCTGGTGGCATACTGTTAGAGTAGAGGAAAGAAAGGAACGGCATTTATGTCTTTAAGCGCACAGCAACTGGCGGCACAAAAGAACATTTCCTGGGTACTGGCCGAAAAGCTCGCCCAAAAAATACTGACTGGCGAATATCAGCCGGAAAGCATTCTTCCCGGCGAAATGGAGTTGGGGGAGCAGTTCGGCGTAAGCCGTACCGCCGTCCGCGAAGCGGTGAAGACGCTTACTGCAAAAGGCATGCTGCTGCCCCGCCCTCGCATTGGCACCCGGGTGATGCCGCGCAGCAGCTGGAATTTCCTTGATAAGGAACTGCTCTCCTGGTGGCTAACAGAAGATAACTTCGAAGAGGTGGTAAGCCACTTTCTCGTCATGCGCAGCAGCCTGGAGCCACAGGCCTGCTTTCTCGCCGCCGCCAACGGCACCGCCGGGCAAAAAGCGCAGCTCAATACATTAATGGAAGAGATGATTGCTCTGAAACGCCATTTTCAGCGCGAACGCTGGATAGAAGTCGATATGGCCTGGCATGAACATATCTATGAAATGAGCGGTAATCCTTTCCTCAGCTCTTTCGCCTCACTGTTTCATTCGGTCTACCACACCTACTTCACGTCGATTACGCAAAATGAAGTGGTGAAGCTCGATCTCCACCAGGCGATTGTCGATGCCATTCTTAACAGTGATGCGCCGGGGGCGTTGCTCGCCTGCCAGGCATTGTTGAACGCCCCACACCACGTAAATCAATAACAAGGATTTGGCATGAGCGGAAAAAAAGGGCGCAGCATGGCTGGCCTGCCGTGGATCGCGGCGATGGCCTTCTTTATGCAGGCGCTGGATGCCACCATTCTTAACACCGCCCTCCCGGCTATCGCCCACAGTCTTAATCGTTCTCCCTTAGCGATGCAGTCGGCCATTATCAGCTATACGCTGACGGTGGCGATGCTGATCCCGGTCAGCGGCTGGCTGGCCGATCGCTTCGGCACGCGCCGGGTCTTTATCATCGCCGTTAGCCTGTTCACCCTCGGTTCCCTCGCCTGCGCCCTCTCCAGTTCCTTAACGGAACTGGTCATTTTTCGCGTAATTCAGGGGATCGGTGGGGCGATGATGATGCCGGTGGCGAGGCTGGCCCTGCTGCGTGCCTACCCCCGCAGCGAGCTGTTGCCGGTCCTGAACTTTGTCACCATGCCGGGATTGGTGGGGCCGATTCTGGGCCCGGTACTCGGCGGGGTATTTGTGACCTGGGCCAGCTGGCATTGGATTTTCCTGATAAACATTCCGATCGGCGTAATTGGCATTCTGTACGCCCGTAAATACATGCCAAATTTCACAACGCCGCGCCGACGCTTCGATATAGGCGGTTTTCTGTTATTTGGCTTAAGTCTGGTGTTATTTTCCAGCGGTATTGAACTGTTTGGGGAAAAAATCGTGGCGACATGGCAGGCGCTGGCCGTGATTGCCGTCAGTCTGTTACTGCTCGTGGCCTATGTGCGTCACGCGCGTCGCCATCCGACGCCGCTTATCTCGCTCTCTTTATTTAAGACCCATACGTTCTCGGTCGGCATTGCCGGCAACCTCGCCACGCGGTTAGGTACCGGCTGCGTACCGTTTCTGATGCCGCTGATGCTGCAGGTTGGTTTCGGCTATCCGGCCATTATCGCCGGCTGTATGATCGCCCCCACCGCTATCGGCTCGATTATTGCGAAATCCACCGTTACCCAGGTGCTGCGCTGGTTTGGCTATCGTAAGACCCTGGTGGGGATCACCGTATTTATTGGCCTTATGATCGCCCAGTTCTCGCTGCAGTCGCCAGAGATGCCGCTGTGGATGCTTCTTCTGCCGCTGTTCGTGCTGGGGATGGCGATGTCCACGCAGTTTACCGCCATGAATACCATTACCCTGGCCGATCTGACCGATGATAATGCCAGCAGCGGCAACAGCCTGCTGGCCGTCACCCAGCAGCTTTCAATTAGTCTCGGGGTGGCCATCAGCGCTGCGGTGCTACGCTTCTATGAAGGTTTTGATAATGCAAGCACGGTACAGCAGTTTCACTACACCTTTATAACCATGGGCGTGATAACCATTATATCGGCGCTGATGTTTATGCTGTTAAGAGCGAAGGATGGCCGCAACCTGATTAGCGAGCGGCATAAACGCTAAGCGGAACCGCGAACCACCAGCTCCGGCGTTAACTGAACGCGCTGCTGTTTTTGCTGCGGATCGGCCATGCGATGGATCAGTACGTCGATGGCCAGTTCCCCCAGCTCATCCTTTGGCTGGTGAATGGTGGTCAATGGCGGCGTCATATAACGTGCCAGCTCAATATCATCGTAGCCCACCAGCGCCATATCCTGCGGAATCTGCAGCCCGGCCTGGTATAACGCCTGATAAGCGCCAACCGCCATCGCATCGTTACCGACAAACACCGCCTGCGGACGCTGCGGCAACGCCAGCAGCTGCTGCATCGCGCTAAACCCGCCGCCAAACTCAAAATCACTGGTCACCACATATCCTTCGGCAACCGGCAGGCCGCAGCGCGCCATCGCGGCATGATAGCCTTCAAGACGCAGGCGCGCCGGGGTTTTATCCAGCGGGCCGGCAATACAGGCAATGCGTGAATGCCCCTGGTCAATCAGATACTGGGTCGCCATATCGCCGCCGAGCAGCGAGTTATCCTGAATCAGATCGCTATCGCCATCAAAGGGGGCCCAGTCCATCATAACCGTCGGTACCGACGGATAGCGCTGCATGATTTCCGGGGAGGGCTGATGAGTCTCCGTGCACAGCAGGAGTAATCCATCGACGCGTTTTTGCATTAGCGTCTCCAGATTACGATTCATTCGCTGCTCATCACCTTCGGTATTGCAGAGCACGAGGCTATAACCCCGCTCAAAGCAGCTACGCTCCACGCCCCGCACCAGCTCCGAATAAAACGGATTGGTACTGGCGGTGATCAGCATGCCGATGGTACGGGTTTGATTGAGCTTGAGGCTACGCGCCAGCGCAGAGGGGGCGTAGTTGAGGCTTTTGATCGCAGCGTCAACTTTGGCGGTAATCGCCTCGCTGACAAAGCGGTCCTTATTGATGACGTGTGACACCGTCGATGTGGAAACGCCCGCGATGCGGGCCACATCTTTCATCGTAGCCAAGCATTACCCCTGTTGCGCTAAAAATTCATCGATCTCTGTGCGCCAAGGCACGGACGGCTGAGCGCCTTTGCGGGTTACGGCGATCGCCGCTGCGGCATGCGCAAAGCGAATCGCCTCCGCCAGGGCGGTCCCTTCCAGCAGCGCGGTCACCAGCGCGCCGTTAAAGGTATCACCGGCCGCGATAGTATCAATGGCCTGTACGCGAAACCCTGGGATCCGGCGGCTTTCGCCTTCGGCACTGAGCCAGACGCCGCGGCTGCCGAGGGTGATCATCACCGTACCAATGCCTTTGGCATGCAGCACGTTGGCGGCTTTTGCCGCATCTTCGTCACTCTCAACGCGAATACCGGTCAGCTTTTCCGCTTCGGTTTCGTTAGGGGTAATAATATCCACCAGCGCCAGCAGTTCATCCGGTAGTTCACGCGCTGGCGCGGGGTTCAGCACCACGGTGGTGTGATGGTGATGGGCGATTTTCGCCGCCGCTATGACGCTCTCCAGCGGCGACTCCAGCTGCATCAACAACGCCTGTGCGCTGGCGATACGCTCTTTTTCCGCCTCAACCTGGGAGACGGAAAGCGCCGCATTGGCGCCGGCATGAATACCGATGACATTCTCACCTTCGGCGTTAACGAAAATTAACGCCACCCCGGTCGCTTCCCCGGCAACCGCGCGCACGGGCGCCACGTCGATTTTATCGCTCGCCAGCTGACGACGGATGCGTTCACCGATATCGTCATCGCCGGTGCAGGCGATAAACGCGATATCCGCTCCGCTGCGCCCGGCGGCCACCGCCTGGTTGGCCCCTTTTCCACCGAACGCCACCTGATAATGGTGGCCGGTGACGGTTTCGCCCGGCGTCGGGAAAGCGTCAAGGTTAAGAATGTGATCGGCATTGATACTGCCAAGGACGACAAGTTTGCCTGCAGTTTTCATCATTTCTGTTCCCGGGAAAGCGCGCCACCGGGATCCGGTGGCGCATGCCCTGCTTTTCTTTTTTTATATTGTCCCTCGGACCGTTGCCAGTCCGAATCGCATATTACTGCTTAACGACCAGCTTCAGCTCAACCGGGTAGTTAGCTTCCACTTTTTCGCCCTTCAGTACCTTATCAGCAGTCTCAACGCCTTTCGCGCCGATCTGCTCCGGCAACTGTGCGACGGTCGCCGCCAGTTTGCCACTGTTTACTGCTTTTTCGCCATCCGGAGTGCCGTCAAATCCAACCACCATCACATCGGACTTGCCTGCGGTCTGCAGCGCGCGCAGGGCGCCCAGCGCCATTTCATCATTTTGCGCGAACACTGCCTGGACGTCAGGATGTGCGGTCAGCAGGTTCTGCATCACGTTCAGGCCTTTGGTGCGGTCGAAATCGGCCGGCTGGCTGGCCAGGACGTTGAATTTGTGCGCCGCCACGGCCTGTTTAAAGCCTTCGCCACGCTCGCGCGCCGCAGAAGTTCCGGCAATGCCCTGCAGCTCAATGACTTTTGCACTTTCACCCACTTTTTTCGCGATGTAATCGCCAGCCATTTTCCCACCCTGCACGTTGTCAGAGGCGATATGGCTCACAACATCGCCTTTTGTCGCCTGACGGTCGAGAGTGATGACCGGGATTTTCGCCTGGTTCGCCATCTTCACGGCGTTGCCGACGGCATCAGAGTCGGTGGGGTTGATCAGCAGCAGCTTGGTGCCGCGCACCGTTAAATCCTGGACGTTCGCCAGCTCTTTCGCCGGGTTGTTCTGGGAATCCAGCACCACCAGGTTGTAGCCCAGCTTGTCAGCTTCTTTTTGCGCGCCGTCTTTCAGCGACACGAAGAACGGGTTGTTGAGGGTAGAGATAACCAGAGCGATGGTGTCTTTGGCCATCGCGTTCGCGCTAACGGTCGCACTTAGCGCAACAGCAGAGACCAGGGTCGCCAGTTTTTTCATATTCATAGTTAAGATGTCCTGTAGAGTTCTCAGTTACTGCTTTTTGTTATCTACCAGTACCGCCAGCAAAATCACCACCGCTTTAACGATCATCTGGTAATAGGAAGAAACGCCTAAAAGATTAAGACCATTATTCAGGAAGCCAAGGATCAGCGCACCAATCAGCGTGCCGACAATGCGTCCTTTGCCACCAGCGAGGCTGGTGCCGCCGAGCACCACCGCCGCAATGGCGTCCAGCTCATAGCCCGTCCCTGCTGTCGGCTGCGCGGAGGAGAGACGCGCCACTTCGATGATCCCGGCCAGCGAAGCCAGCATTCCGCACAAGGCGTAAACGATAATTTTAACTTTATTGACGCTAATCCCGGACAGACGCGTCGCCGCTTCATTACCGCCCAGGGCATAAATATAACGGCCCAGGCGAGTATGGTGCAGCATGTACCAGGCCGCCAGGAAGACAATCGCCATGATCCATACCGGCGTCGGGATCCCCAGCGGACGCCCAATGCCAAACCAGCCAAACAGATCGGCATTATCGCTAAAGCCGGTATTGATCGGGCTGCCGTTGGTGTACACCATGGTTACGCCGCGCAGCAGCAGCATCATCACCAGGGTGGCGATGAAGGCCTGCACGCGGCCTCTCGCTACAATCACCCCGGTGACTGCGCCGATCGCCGCACCTAATGCGAGGGCAGCCGCGACCGCCACCAGCGCATTAACCTCAATGCCAACGATTGACGCTGCCACCGCACCGGTGAGCGCCAGCAGGGAGCCGACGGACAGATCGATCCCCGAGGTCAGTATGACCAGCGTCATCCCTACCGCCATAATGGCGTTAACGGAGGTTTGCTGCAGAATATTGAACAGGTTATTGACGGTAAAAAAGTTGGGGCTCATGGTCGATACCACCGCGATCAGCACCAGCAGGGCAATCAGCGATTTTTGCTCCATCAGCCACGCTTTTGTGAAATAGCGGCGACCAGAAACAGCCTGGGTTGTCATCTTTCTTACTCCTGATTCACACGGTTAAGCTTGCCCACAGCGGCAGCCATCAATACTTCCTGGGTGGCCTGCTCGCGTGTGAATTCACCGCCGAGATGCCCTTCATGCATCACTATGATGCGATCGCTCATGCCCAACACTTCCGGCATCTCGGAGGAGACCAGAATGATGCTCAGGCCGTCGGCTTTGAACTGGTTGATGAGCTGGTAGATCTCTTTCTTCGCCCCGACGTCGACGCCGCGGGTCGGTTCATCGAGGATCAGCACCTTCGGCCGGGTCATCAGCCCGCGGGCGATGGCGACCTTTTGCTGGTTGCCGCCGGAGAGCAGGCCGATCGCCTGCTCCATGGACGGCGTTTTCACGTTAAACAGGCGGATGAAATCACTTACCGCCTGCTGTTCATCTTTATGCTTAAGACTACCGCCCGCCCGGCTGAAATAGCGCAACGCCGTCAGGGACATGTTTTCTTTTACCGACATCCCGAGAACCAGACCATCGCGCTTACGGTCTTCGGAGATATAGACAATGCCGTTCGCCAGACCATCCTGCGGCGAACGGGTCACCACTTCACGGCCATCGAGCGTCACGGAACCGCTGCTGCGCGGCAGCGCGCCGTACAGCACTTTCATCAGTTCTGTCCGCCCGGCGCCCATCAGCCCGGCAACGCCGAGGATCTCCCCCTGGCGCAGGGTAAAGGTCACGTTATCCACCCCCGGGCCGCAGAGGTTGTCGACCTTCAGGCGCACCGCGCCGGGCGCCTTATCGAGGTGGGGATATTGGTCTTCCAGCTTACGGCCGACCATCATCTCGATAAGTCGGTCCTCATCCAGCGACGAGACCTCGCGCTCGGCGATAAACTGCCCGTCACGAAAGACCGTCACGTCGTCGCAAATCTCGAAGATCTCTTTCATACGGTGGGAGATATAGACGATACCGCGCCCCTGCGACTTCAGTTCGCGGATGACGCGGAACAGCGATTCGGTTTCGGTATCGGTCAGCGCATCGGTCGGTTCATCCATAATGATGACTTTCGATTCGAAGCTCAGCACTTTGGCGATCTCCACCATTTGCTGATCGCCAATCGATAGATCGCCCACCAGTTTCTGGCTGGTAAAGCGGAGATTCAGCTTTGCCAACAGCTTGTCGGCTTCGGCATACATCTGCTTCCAGTCGATTTTGCCAAAACGGTTAACGAACTCGCGGCCAAGGAAGATGTTCTCGGCGATCGTCAACTGAGGGATCAGGTTCAGTTCCTGATGGATAATGCCGATCCCGGCTTCCTGGGAGGATTTTGGGCCGTTAAAGGTCGTCTCTTTGCCTAACCACAGCAAAGAGCCGGCATCACGGGTGTAGATCCCGGTCAACACCTTCATCATAGTGGACTTGCCGGCGCCATTTTCCCCTACCAGCGCCATCACCCGGCCGGCATAGACATTCAACGCCGCGCCGGAGAGCGCCTTGACGCCAGGGAACGCTTTGTCGATCCCTTTCAGTTGCAATAAGGCTTCCATGACGGCGACCTCAGAACGTGACGCCGGCACAGAGAATGATATTCGCAAACGGGGAACACTCCCCGCTGCGAATTACCGCCTGACTGTCTGCGGTTTGTTTTTTGAACTGCTCATGGCTGGTGTAACGAATTTCAATGGTATTTCCCTGGTGCTGCTGCAGCTGCTCGAGGTGAGTGAGCAACGTCGCGTGGAGCTGCGGATTATGGGTTTTAATCTCTTCCGCGATGACAGCCGCTTCAACCTGCATTTCCGTCGTCACCACTTCCAGCACCTGCATAAATGAAGGTACGCCCTGAGTCAGCGCCATATCAATGCGCGTGCTGCTGCGGGGAACCGGTAATCCGGCATCGCAGACCACCAGCGTATCGGTGTGGCCCAGGCGGGAAATGACCGCGGAAATATCAGCGTTAAGTACGGTGCCTTTTTTCATTTTTTCTCTTTTGCTCCACTAGCGAAACGTTTCGCTAAAATAATTATTATCAATGTGTGAGCAGAAAACCATCACCAGAAGAGAGAAATGTGATCGCCATCGAAACGTTTCGCGAGGCAGCGACAGGACATAACAACCGGAGTGAGAAACAAAAAGCCCTTCGCAATGGAAGGGCTTTTTTGACATCAGATTTCGACCTGGGTACCGAGCTCGATAACCCGGTTTGGCGGGATCTCAAACTGATCCGGCGCCCGCAGGGCGTTACGCTGCAGCAGCAGATAAAGCTTGCCGCGCAGGCGAAGATACCATGGCCGTTTGCCGATAATCAGCGACTCATGCGACATAAAGAACGAGGTCTCCATCATCCGGCAGCTGAGTCCTTCCAGGCCACAGCGGTGGAACACCTCTTCAACGTTAGGCGTTTCCCGCCAGCCGTAGCTGGCCACCACCCGCCAGAAGGACGGTGACAGCTGCTCAATCTGCACCCGGCGAACGTTATGCACGTAAGGCGCATCTTCGGTACGCAGGGTCAGGAGGATCACTCGCTCATGCAGCACCTTGTTGTGCTTCAGGTTATGTAGCAGGGCAAACGGGATCACGTTCAGGGCGCGGGACATATACACCGCAGTACCCGGCACACGCACTGGCGGTGACTTCTCCAGCGAAGAGATCATCGCTTCCAGCGAGTTGCCATGCTCGTGCATCCGGCGCAGCAGGCGGAAACGCTCGCTCTTCCAGGTCGTCATCACCGTAAACATGACCATCCCCAGGGACAACGGTAGCCAGCCGCCGGAGACAATCTTATCGAGGTTCGCCGAGAACAGCGGAATATCAATGCACAGGAAGGCCACCAGCATCAGACCGACAAACAGCTTGTTCCAGTGCCAGTTTTTGCGCGCCACGGTCGCCGACAGAATGGAGGTCAGCACCATGGTGCCCGTTACGGCGATACCATACGCCGCCGCCAGGTTAGACGAATGCTCAAAGCTGACGATAACGATGACCACAGAAACGTACAGCAGCCAGTTAATGAACGGAATGTAAATCTGCCCGGACTCCATTTCCGAGGTATGGATAATGCGCATCGGCGACAGATAGCCCAGACGCACTGCCTGACGGGTCAGGGAGAAGACCCCGGAAATCACTGCCTGGGAGGCGATAACCGTCGCCAGCGTGGCGATAATCAGCATCGGGATCAGCGCCCACTCAGGCGCCAGCAGGAAGAACGGGTTTTTAATCGCTTCCGGGTGCTTCAGCAGCAGCGCGCCCTGGCCAAAATAGTTCAGCACCAACGAGGGCAGCACGACGGAGAACCAGGCGACGCGGATCGGCAGTTTGCCGAAGTGGCCCATATCGGCGTACAGCGCTTCCACCCCGGTAATCGACAGCACCACCGCGCCAAGCGCAATAAAGGAAACGGTCTTGTATTGCAGGAAGAAGTGCACAGCCCAGTAGGGGTTCAGCGCCTGCAGAACTTCCGGATTAGCGTAAATGCTTCGCGCGCCCAGCACCGCCAGCAACAGGAACCAGATCAGCATAATCGGCGCAAACAGCTTGCCGACCATGCCAGTCCCGTGCTTCTGGATCACAAACAGCAGGGTGAGCACGATAATGGAGATAGGGACAATCCAGGTATCGAGCTGCGGGGCGATAATTTCTAACCCCTCTATCGCCGACATTACCGAAATCGCCGGGGTAATCACCACTTCGCCATAGAAGAAACTGCCGCCGATAAGGCCGAGGATCACCAGCACGGAGGTCATTCTGGCCGAAGTATTACGTCCGGCCAGCGACATCAGCGTTAAGATCCCGCCTTCCCCGGCGTTATCCGCCCGCATCACGAAGGTGATGTATTTAATCGATACGGTAAAGATTAACAGCCAGAAAATCAGCGACAAAAAGCCAAAAACGGCATCGCGCTCTACGCCAAAGCCAAACTGACCTGACAGGCATTCGCGCAGGGTATACAGTGGACTGGTACCGATATCGCC
The DNA here is from genome assembly GCF_018223905.1 of Klebsiella sp. 28. Lineage (NCBI taxonomy): Bacteria > Pseudomonadati > Pseudomonadota > Gammaproteobacteria > Enterobacterales > Enterobacteriaceae > Klebsiella > Klebsiella sp. 28. The sequence goes on along the minus strand of NZ_JAGRQY010000018.1, from coordinate 63,546 downwards.
GTACACCACGCCGATGGCCGCCAGCGTTAACGCCGGCAACGATTGTTTATTATCAGTGCTCATAGACTAGTCTTTTCGTTTATAAAACAAATGTGTGCCTAGTCCCTTGGCCCACAAAAAGCGCACAGTATGCACGATTATTTGTGAAATCGTACCCCTAACAGACACCATATTAACCTGGCTCAAAAAAAATAAATCGATTCTTCAGGCTATTACCGCCCCGGCTCTAACATCTATACTCGTCCCAATAACGATACATGACAAAGCACGCAACTCAATTATGGCTCAAACACATTTACTGGCTGAAAGAATTTCCCGGCTCAGCGCGGCACTCGAAAAAGGACTCTTTGAACGCAGCCACGCGATACGCCTCTGCCTGCTGGCGGCGCTCAGCGGCGAGAGCGTTTTTTTGCTTGGTCCACCGGGGATCGCCAAAAGCCTGATTGCCCGCCGCCTCAAATTCGCCTTCCAGCAGGCGCGCGCTTTTGAATACCTGATGACCCGCTTCTCCACCCCGGAAGAGGTATTTGGGCCACTGTCCATTCAGGCGCTGAAAGATGAAGGCCGTTACGAACGTTTAACCGCCGGCTACCTGCCGGAAGCGGAAATCGTGTTTCTCGATGAAATATGGAAAGCAGGTCCGGCTATCCTCAACACCCTACTGACGGCGATTAACGAACGTCACTTCCGCAATGGCGCGCATGAAGAGAAAATCCCAATGCGCCTGCTGGTGGCCGCGTCGAACGAACTCCCGGAAGCCGACAGCAGCCTGGAAGCGCTGTATGACCGAATGCTGATCCGTCTATGGCTTGATAAAGTGCAGGATAAAGGTAATTTCCGTTCGATGCTGGTCAGCCAGCAGGATGAAAACAGCAATCCAGTGCCCAGCGCGCTGCAGGTGAGCGACGAGGAATTTACCCAATGGCAGCAGCAGATCGGCAATATTAAACTGCCGGACGCGGTGTTTGAGCTGATATTCCAGCTCCGCCAGCAGCTGGACGCCCTGCCAAATGCCCCCTACGTCTCGGATCGCCGCTGGAAAAAGGCTATTCGCCTGCTGCAGGCCAGCGCCTTCTTCAGCGGCCGCGACAGCATCGCGCCGATTGACCTTATCCTGCTGAAAGATTGTCTGTGGCACAACGTCGAAAGTATGAACTTGATGTCGCAGCAGCTGGAAACGCTCATGACCTGTCACGCCTGGCAACAGCAGGCGATGCTGACGCGGTTGGGGGCGATTGTGCAGCGACGCATTCAGATCCAACAACAGCAAAGCGACAAAACGGCGCTGAAGGTCACCCGCCTTGGCGGGATGTTTAGCCGCAAACCGCACTATGAACTGCCGGCGGAGATCCAGGGGACCACCCTGACGCTGCTGCTGCAGCAGCCGCTCAAACTTCACGATATGGAAGTGATCCACATTACTTTTGAACGCGAGGCGTTAGCCAACTGGCTGGAAAAGGGCGGCGAGATCCGCGGTAAGCTCAACGGGATCGGCTTTGCCCAACTACTCAATATGGATGTCGACACCAGCCAGCATCTGGTCGTCCGCGATGTGAGCCTGCAGGGCTCACGCCTCGCGCTGCCCGGCAGCGCAGCGCAGGAGAATATGCCGGCGGAAATTCGCCAGCAGCTGGAAGCGCTGGATGATGAGTGGCACCAGCAACACAACCGCTTCAGCGAGCAGCAAAAGTGCCTGTTTATCCCGGTCGAATGGCTGGGAAGAATCGAAGCCAGCCTGCAGGACGTCGGCGCGCAGATTAAACAGGCGAAGCAGCCATGACGCTCGATATGCTGAATGTCATGCTGGCAGTCAGCGAAGAGGGAATGATCGAGGAGATGCTGCTGGCGCTGTTGGCCTCTCCTCAGCTGGCGGTGTTCTTTGAAAAATTTCCCCGCCTGAAAAACATCATCGCGGCGGATATTCCGCGCTGGCGGGAAGCCGTTCGCGCCCGCTTAAAAGAAGTTAACATCCCGCCGGATCTGGACGCCGAAGTGCAAACCTATCAGCAGGCTCAGCTGCTCTCTACCTCGCAGTTTATCGTCCAGCTCCCGCAAATTCTCGGCAAACTGCACCAGCTCCAGTCCCCTTTTGCCGCCCAGGCGCAGAAGCTGGTGGATGACAATGCCACCTTTACCCCGGCGCTGCATACGCTGTTTTTACAGCGCTGGCGCCTGAGCCTGGTGGTGCAAGCCACCAGCCTTAACCAGCAGCTGCTGGACGAGGAGCGCGACCAGTTGCTCAGTGAGGTCCAGGAACGAATGACGCTCAGCGGTCAGCTCGATCCGGTGCTGGCGGAAAATGATACCGCCGCCGGACGCCTGTGGGATATGAGCGCCGGCGAACTAAAACGAGGCGACTACCAGCTGATCGTGCGCTATGGCGATTTTCTTAACCAGCAACCGGAGCTGCTGCAGCTGGCGGAACAGCTGGGGCGTTCAAGGGAAGCGAAATCCGTGCCGAAGAAAGATGCGCCGATGGAAACCTTCCGCAGCCTGGTACGCGAGCCGGCAACGGTGCCTGAACAGGTCGACGGCCTCCAGCAGAGCGACGACATTCTACGCCTGCTGCCGCCGGAGCTGGCGACGCTTGGCATCACGGAGCTGGAGTTTGAATTTTATCGCAAGCTGGTGGAGAAACAGCTGCTCACCTACCGGCTACACGGCGATGCCTGGCGCGAGAAAATTACCGAACGCCCGGTAACGCGGCAGGATTTTGATGAGCAACCGCGCGGGCCGTTCATTGTCTGCGTCGATACGTCAGGATCGATGGGCGGTTTTAACGAACAGTGCGCTAAGGCCTTTTGTCTGGCCCTGATGCGCATCGCGCTGGCCGATAACCGTCGCTGCTTCATTATGCTGTTCTCCAGCGAAGTGGTGCATTACGAGTTGACCAGCGAGAGCGGACTGGAGCAGGCGATCCGTTTCCTGAGCCAGCGTTTTCGCGGCGGCACCGATCTGGCCAGCTGTTTTCGCGCCATTATTGAACGTTTGCAAAACCCGCAGTGGGTGGATGCGGATGCCGTGGTGATCTCCGACTTTATTGCCCAACGGTTGCCGGATGAGGTGATTGCTCAGGTGGGGGAGTTACAGCGTAAGCATCAGCACCGTTTTCACGCGGTGGCGATGTCGGTTCACGGCAAACCCGGCATCATGCGCATCTTCGATCATATCTGGCGCTTTGACACCGGGCTGCGTAGCCGCCTGCTGCGACGCTGGCGGCGCTAATCGTTACAGCAGCGCGGAAACGCTTTCGCGAACCTGCGCCGGCCATACGCCGCACTGCACCTGACCGATATGGTCAAGCTGCAGCAACAGCATCGTCAAACGAGACTGGCCAATGCCGCCGCCGATAGTCTGCGGCATCTCGCCGCGCAGCAGCGCCTGGTGCCACTCCAGTTTCAGGCGATCTTCATCGCCGGTCAGCGCCAGCTGGCGCTTTAGCGCCTCGGCGTCAACGCGGATCCCCATAGAGGAGATCTCGAACGCATCCTCCAGCACCGGGTTCCACACCAGGATATCGCCGTTCAGGCCGGCAAAACCTTCAGAAACCTCAGTACTCCAGTCATCATAATCCGGCGCACGCACGTCGTGGCGCTTGCCATCAGCTAGTTTGCCGCCGATACCAATTAAGAAGACGGCGCCCAGCTCTTTGGCAATAGCCCGCTCACGACCTTTGGCATCAAGCTCCGGATAGCGGCTCAGCAGCTCCTGGCTGTGAACAAAATGGATCTGTTCCGGCAGGAACGGCGTCAGGCCAAACTCCTGGCTGACCGCCAGCTCGGTGGCTTTGATCCCGGCGTAGATCGCCTCGACGGTTGCCTTCAGGGTGCCGACGTGACGCTCTTCATCCCCCATCACGCGCTCCCAGTCCCACTGGTCAACATAGACGGAATGGATAGGCGTCAGACGGTCTTCATCGGGGCGAAGGGCTTTCATGTGCGTGTACAGCCCTTCGCCCGCGCTGAAGTCGTGTTGTCCCAGGGTTTGACGCTTCCACTTCGCCAGCGAATGAACCACTTCGAACTGGGCGTCGGGCAGTGTTTTCACTTTTACCTGAACCGCTTTCTCGCAGCCGGACAAGTTATCCTGCGTCCCATCGCCCACGCGGCTTAAGATTGGCGCCTGGACTTCAATCAGGCCAAGCTTCTCTTCCAGCTGACGGGAAAAGTGGGATTTAACGAAACTGATCTGGCGTTGTTTTGCGATATATGCGGTTTTCATTTTTATGACTCCTGCGTCCTGTTGCCATTGATTAAGCAACAAAACAGGGCGGAAATACAATAATCAATCAATAAAAAGGCGCATCAACTTTTAATTCATTAAAATATGGCGCTAAAATAGTAAGAACCCTCAAACTTCATAAGAAAAAGATATGGAAAATTATCAGATCGACAATCTGGACCGCGGCATTCTTGATGCGCTGATGGCCAACGCCCGTACCGCCTATGCCGAACTGGCCAAACAGTTCAGCGTCAGCCCGGGTACCATTCACGTGCGCGTCGAAAAGATGAAGCAGGCGGGTATCATTACCGGCGCGCGCATTGACGTCAGCCCCAAGCAGCTGGGCTACGACGTCGGTTGCTTCATCGGCATTATTTTAAAAAGCGCCAAAGACTATCCCTCCGCCCTCGCCCGCCTGGAAAGTCTGGAGGAGGTCACCGAGGCTTACTACACCACCGGCCACTACAGCATCTTTATTAAGGTGATGTGTAAATCCATCGATGCTCTGCAGCAGGTACTTATCAACAAGATCCAAACAATCGATGAAATTCAGTCCACTGAAACTCTGATCGTGCTGCAGAACCCGATCATGCGCACCATCAAGCCCTGATCGCTTTTTTTAATCCCACATTTTTCCACAGGTAGATCCCAGCTCGCTCACAGCGTACAATACGCCACTCTGAACAGTTGAGCGGGCGATCGGCGATCTATGGCAGACATTACACTTATCAGCGGCAGCACCCTGGGCAGTGCGGAATATGTAGCAGAGCATCTGGCTGAAAAGCTGGAAGAAGCCGGCTATAGCACTGAAATCCAGCACGGTCCGCTGGTGGACGATCTGCAGGCGCAAGGGATCTGGTTAATTATCTCTTCCACCCATGGCGCCGGCGACATTCCCGACAACCTGGTTCCCTTCTATGACGCGCTGCAGGAGAAGCAGGCCGATCTTTCCGCCGTGCGCTTTGGCGCTATAGGGATCGGCAGCCGCGAATACGACACCTTTTGCGGCGCGATCGATAAATTAGAAGCGGCGCTGAAGGCCTGCGGGGCAAAACAGATCGGTGAGACGCTCAAGATCAACGTCCTTGAACACGAAATTCCGGAGGATCCAGCGGAAATCTGGCTGGGATCCTGGAAAAATTTGCTCTGAGAATTGTAAAGATCGTCCGATCTTCTGTGGATAACAATGCTTAAAAGCTTGGATCAACCGGTAGTTATCCAAAGAATAACCGTAGTATGGTTTTTGAGCTGTGCATAACCCTTCATTCTGATCCCAGCTTATACGGACCAGGATCACCGATCATTCACAGATAGTGATCCTTCTTAAGCTTTTGATCTTACTTCGCGGATCCGACTTATCCACAAAGTGAGTCGATCCTAATAAGAGATCACAATAGAACAGATCTCTATATAAAGATCTTCTTTTTAATACTCAGGATCCCGGAGTCTTTCTCGAAAGACGAAAGTTGAGTAGAATCCACGGCCCGGGCTTCAATCCATTTTCATACCGCTTTATGCGAGGCAGACCACCATGTTTTATCAGGATCCTTTTGACGTCATTATCATTGGCGGGGGTCATGCAGGCACTGAGGCCGCAATGGCCGCAGCGCGTATGGGTCAACAAACCCTGCTTTTGACACACAATATCGACACGCTGGGGCAAATGAGTTGCAACCCGGCGATTGGCGGCATTGGGAAAGGACACCTGGTAAAAGAAGTGGATGCGCTCGGCGGTTTGATGGCCAAAGCGATCGATCAGGCGGGCATTCAGTTTAGGATACTAAACGCCAGCAAAGGACCGGCAGTGCGCGCCACCCGCGCCCAGGCTGACCGCGTGCTTTATCGTCAGGCAGTACGTACCGCGCTGGAGAACCAGCCGAACCTGATGATCTTCCAGCAGGCGGTTGAAGATCTGATTGTCGAAAACGATCGCGTCGTGGGCGCCGTCACCCAGATGGGCCTCAAATTCCGCGCTAAAGCGGTGGTGCTGACCGTCGGGACCTTCCTTGACGGCAAAATCCATATTGGTCTGGACAACTACAGCGGCGGCCGCGCCGGCGATCCGCCGTCTATCCCGCTGTCTCGTCGTCTGCGTGAATTGCCTCTGCGCGTAAGTCGTCTGAAAACCGGTACTCCGCCGCGTATTGACGCGCGCACCATCGATTTCAGCGTGCTGGCGCAGCAGCATGGCGATAACCCGATACCGGTCTTCTCGTTCATGGGATCCGCGGATCAGCATCCGCGCCAGGTACCGTGCTATATCACCCACACTAACGAGAAAACCCACGATGTGATCCGCAATAACCTCGATCGCAGTCCTATGTACGCTGGAGTGATCGAAGGGATCGGACCTCGCTATTGCCCGTCGATCGAAGACAAAGTCATGCGCTTTGCCGATCGCAACCAGCATCAGATCTTCCTCGAGCCGGAAGGACTGACCTCAAACGAAATTTATCCGAACGGTATATCCACCAGCCTGCCCTTTGATGTGCAAATGCAAATCGTCCGCTCGATGCAGGGGATGGAGAATGCGCGGATCGTCCGTCCAGGCTACGCTATTGAGTACGATTTCTTCGACCCGCGCGATCTGAAGCCAACGCTTGAGAGCAAATTTATTCAGGGTCTGTTCTTCGCCGGCCAAATCAACGGTACCACCGGTTATGAAGAGGCGGCGGCTCAGGGGCTGCTGGCCGGACTTAACGCCGCCCGCTTCTCTGCGGAAAAAGAGGGCTGGGCGCCGCGTCGCGATCAGGCTTACCTCGGCGTGCTGGTAGATGACCTCTGCACCCTGGGTACCAAAGAACCGTACCGCATGTTTACTTCCCGCGCTGAATATCGTCTGATGCTGCGCGAAGACAACGCCGATTTGCGTTTGACCGAACAGGGGCGCGAGCTGGGTCTGGTGGATGACGAACGCTGGGCGCGCTACAACGAGAAGCTGGAAAGCATCGAACGTGAACGCCAGCGTCTGAAATCCACCTGGGTGAATCCGCAGGCAGAGAGCGCCAACGAAGTGAACGCTCACCTGACCGCGCCGTTGTCGCGTGAAGCCAGCGGCGAAGATCTGCTGCGTCGTCCGGAAATGACCTACGAACAGCTGGTTCAACTCTCGCCATTCACCCCGGGACTGGAAGATCGTCAGGCGGCTGAACAGGTAGAGATCCAGGTGAAGTATGAGGGCTATATCGCGCGCCAGCAGGATGAGATTGAGAAACAACAGCGCAATGAGAATACCTTGCTGCCAGCGACCCTCGACTACCGCCAGGTCACTGGGCTGTCTAACGAGGTGATTGCCAAACTGAACGACCATAAACCGTCGTCGATAGGGCAGGCGTCACGTATCTCCGGGATCACCCCGGCGGCGATCTCTATTTTGCTGGTTTGGCTGAAAAAGCAGGGGATGCTGCGCCGCAGCGCCTGATTGCGGCTGCCTGCCGCGCTGATTTCCCAGTTGCATAATCAGCGTTCGCCTTTATCATTCATAGCCCGGTAAGCGTTAGCGCCTCCGGGCTCATTATTTTTTGAAGGTACTTACCGTGCTCAACAAACTTTCTCGTCTGCTGGATGAAGCGGGTATTTCGCTCACCGATCACCAGAAAAATCAGCTGGTGGCTTACGTCGGACTGCTCGATAAGTGGAACAAAGCCTATAACCTGACCTCCGTTCGCGATCCGAATGAGATGCTGGTGCGTCATATTCTCGACAGCATCATCGTGGCGCCTTATCTGCAGGGCTCGCGCTTTATCGATGTTGGTACGGGCCCGGGGTTGCCGGGGATCCCGTTGGCCATCGTATGTCCGGAGTCACATTTCACCCTGCTGGACAGCCTTGGCAAGCGCGTGCGCTTCCTGCGTCAGGTGCAGCACGAGCTGAAGCTGGATAACGTCACCCCGGTGCAGAGCCGCGTGGAAGCCTTCCCGGCCGAGCCGCCGTTTGATGGCGTGATAAGCCGCGCTTTCGCATCGCTTAATGATATGGTGAGCTGGTGCCATCATCTGCCGGCAGCGAATGGTCACTTCTATGCGCTCAAAGGGTTAGCGCAAAAAGAAGAAATGGAAAGTCTGCCGGAAGGGTATGACATTGTCGAGGTGATTGAGCTGCATGTTCCTCGGTTGGAAGGGGAGCGGCACCTGGTGGTGATTAAGCCAAAATCGAGTTAATTTTTATCAAAAAATGTGGAAAAAATGTGGCCCGCGCATGTTACAAAAATAAAGGACGTCCCCCGATATTAACGGGCTGCATTTAACCTTGTTTTTACTAAGGCTTTTCTTGCAGTTAACTTAGCGTAAGTGATTCACTGACAAAATAGTCAACTTTGAAAATATCAGGGTGCTAAAAATCGACAATGATGAGCAGCATAGTGATGTTAAATTTTTATTATAAATGTCAATAAAAGGTTTTTATTGTATGTGAGGTTGTTTTAGATAATGTCCTCACTTTTTATCTTGAATATCAAAAGCATGAAAAATAGTGTTTTATGTCCTTGATTCATTAAAGGGCGCTTGAAATGTTTATTATGTGATCTGATGCACGCTTTAATTGCCGTGTTTCCTCGTTATTTGCAGTTTTGTATGACCGCTCACAGAACGCTGAAATGCACGGAAAGTTGTCCGTTGGAAAATAATTAAACATTTATTCACTATTTTGCTACTTATTGTTTGAAATCACGGGGCGTCACCGTATAATTTGTCCGCTTTTTGATGCTTGACTCTTCGTCTTAAAGGACGTTTTATACGACACGCGACATACCTCAAAGGGAGCAGGAGTAAAAACGTGATGTCAGTGTCGCTCTTGAGTCGAAACGTTGCTCGCAAGCTTCTGTTTATTCAGTTACTGGCAGTAATGGCAAGTGGACTGCTGTTCAGCCTCAAAGACCCCTTCTGGGGCATTTCCGCTGTATGCGGCGGTTTGGCAGTGGTCTTGCCAAATCTGATGTTTATAATTTTTGCCTGGCGTCATCAGGCGCATACACCAGCAAAAGGCCGTGTGGCCTGGACCTTCGCCTTCGGTGAAGCCTTCAAGGTGTTGCTGACCTTCGCCCTTCTGGCGGTGGCGCTGGCCGTTTTAAAAGTGGTATTTTTGCCACTGATCGTGACGTGGGTTTTGGTGCTGGTGGTACAAGTTCTGGCGCCAGCTGTAATTAACAACAAAGGGTAAAGGCATCATGGCTTCAGAAAATATGACGCCGCAGGATTACATAGGACACCATCTGAACAACCTTCAGTTGGACCTGCGTACATTCTCGCTGGTGGATCCGCACAACCACACAGCCACCTTCTGGACGCTCAACATTGACTCCATGTTCTTCTCGGTGGTTCTCGGTCTGCTGTTCCTTGCCATGTTCCGTAGCGTTGCTAAGAAAGCGACCAGCGGCGTACCAGGGAAATTCCAAACCTTCATCGAAATGATCATCGGCTTCGTCCATGGCAGCGTCAAAGACATGTACCATGGCAAGAGCAAGGTTATCGCGCCGCTGGCGCTGACCGTGTTCGTCTGGGTCTTCCTGATGAACTTGATGGACCTGCTGCCAATCGACCTGCTTCCTTATATCGGCGAACACATTTTCGGCCTGCCAGCACTGCGCGTGGTTCCGTCTGCCGACGTGAACATCACCCTGTCGATGGCGCTTGGCGTGTTCATCCTGATTATTTTCTACAGCATCAAAATGAAAGGCGTTGGTGGGTTCGTTAAAGAACTGACCATGCAGCCGTTCAATCACTGGGCGTTCATTCCTGTCAACTTAATCCTTGAAGGGGTAAGCCTGCTGTCCAAACCGGTCTCTCTCGGTCTGCGACTGTTCGGCAACATGTATGCCGGTGAGCTGATTTTCATTCTGATTGCTGGTCTGTTGCCGTGGTGGTCACAGTGGGTTCTGAATGTGCCTTGGGCCATTTTCCACATCCTGATTATTACGCTGCAAGCCTTCATCTTCATGGTTCTGACGATTGTCTATCTGTCGATGGCATCTGAAGAGCATTGATTTTTTACCAACACTACTACGTTTTAACTGAAACAAACTGGAGACTGTCATGGAAAACCTGAATATGGATCTGCTGTACATGGCTGCCGCTGTGATGATGGGTCTGGCGGCAATCGGTGCTGCGATCGGTATCGGCATCCTCGGAGGTAAATTCCTGGAAGGCGCAGCGCGTCAGCCGGATCTGATCCCTCTGCTGCGTACTCAGTTCTTTATCGTTATGGGTCTGGTGGATGCTATCCCGATGATCGCTGTAGGTCTGGGTCTGTACGTGATGTTCGCCGTCGCGTAGTAAGTTGTTAGAAACCTAAGCCACAGAGTTAATTAAAGAGGTATTGTGCTGTGAACATGAACGCAACAATCCTCGGCCAGGCCATCGCGTTTGTTATCTTCGTATGGTTCTGCATGAAATACGTATGGCCGCCTTTAATGGCTGCCATCGAAAAACGCCAGAAAGAGATTTCTGACGGTTTAGCTTCTGCAGAACGCGCTAAGAAAGATTTGGACCTTGCACAGGCCAACGCGACCGACCAGCTGAAAAAAGCGAAAGCGGAAGCCCAGGTAATCATTGAGCAGGCGAACAAGCGCCGCTCTCAGATTCTGGACGAAGCTAAAGCTGAAGCAGAACAGGAACGCACCAAAATCGTTGCACAAGCGCAGGCTGAAATTGATGCTGAGCGTAAACGTGCACGCGAGGAGCTGCGTAAGCAGGTCGCTATCCTGGCTGTTGCTGGCGCCGAGAAGATCATCGAACGTTCCGTGGATGAAGCTGCTAACAGCGACATCGTGGATAAACTTGTCGCTGAACTGTAAGGAGGGAGGGGCTGATGTCTGAATTTGTAACGGTAGCTCGCCCCTACGCCAAAGCAGCTTTTGACTTTGCCGTCGAACACAACAGTGTTGAACGCTGGCAGGATATGCTGGCGTTTGCCGCCGAAGTGACCAAAAACGACCAAATGGCAGAGCTTCTCTCCGGTGCTTTGGCGCCGGAAACGCTCTCAGAAGCGTTTATCGCTATCTGCGGCGAGCAACTCGACGAAAATGGCCAGAACCTGATTAAGGTGATGGCGGAAAATAATCGTCTGAAGGTGCTCCCGGACGTTCTTGAGCAATTCATTCACCTGCGCGCGGCCAGTGAGGCCATCGCAGAGGTAGAAGTAATATCTGCCAACCAACTGAGTGATGAACAGCTTGCCAGGATCGTCAGCGCGATGGAAAAACGTCTGTCACGCAAAGTTAAGCTGAATTGCAAAATCGATAAGTCTGTTATGGCAGGTATTATCATCCGTGCGGGTGATATGGTCATTGATGGCAGCGTACGCGGCCGTCTTGAGCGCCTTGCAGACGTCTTGCAGTCTTAAGGGGACTGGAGCATGCAACTGAATTCCACCGAAATCAGCGAACTGATCAAGCAGCGCATTGCTCAGTTCAATGTTGTGAGCGAAGCTCATAACGAAGGTACTATTGTTTCTGTAAGTGACGGTGTTATCCGCATCCACGGCCTTGCCGAATGTATGCAGGGCGAGATGATCTCCCTGCCGGGTAACCGTTACGCTATCGCACTGAACCTGGAGCGCGACTCCGTAGGTGCGGTGGTAATGGGTCCGTACGCTGACCTCGCCGAAGGCATGAAGGTGAAATGTACTGGCCGTATCCTGGAAGTTCCGGTAGGCCGTGGCCTGCTGGGCCGCGTGGTTAACACCCTGGGCGCGCCAATTGATGGTAAAGGTCCGCTGGAAAATGACGGTTTCTCCGCCGTTGAAGCGATCGCGCCGGGCGTAATCGAACGTCAGTCCGTCGATCAGCCGGTACAGACCGGTTACAAATCCGTTGACGCCATGATCCCAATCGGTCGTGGTCAGCGTGAACTGATCATCGGCGACCGTCAGACCGGTAAAACTGCGCTGGCTATCGATGCCATCATCAACCAGCGTGATTCCGGCATCAAGTGCGTCTATGTCGCTATCGGTCAGAAAGCGTCCACCATCTCTAACGTGGTGCGTAAACTGGAAGAGCACGGCGCGCTGGCTAACACCATCGTAGTGGTAGCGACTGCATCTGAATCTGCTGCACTGCAATACCTGGCGCCATACGCTGGTTGCGCAATGGGCGAATACTTCCGCGACCGCGGTGAAGATGCGCTGATCGTTTACGATGATCTGTCTAAACAGGCTGTTGCTTATCGCCAGATCTCCCTGCTGCTCCGTCGTCCGCCTGGACGTGAAGCGTTCCCGGGCGACGTATTCTACCTCCACTCTCGTCTGCTGGAGCGTGCTGCGCGTGTTAACGCCGAATACGTTGAAGCCTTCACCAAAGGTGAAGTGAAAGGGAAAACCGGTTCTCTGACCGCGCTGCCGATTATCGAAACGCAGGCGGGTGACGTTTCCGCATTCGTTCCGACCAACGTAATCTCTATTACCGATGGTCAGATCTTCCTGGAAACCAACCTGTTTAACGCCGGTATTCGTCCTGCGGTTAACCCGGGTATCTCCGTATCCCGTGTTGGTGGTGCAGCGCAGACCAAGATCATGAAGAAACTGTCCGGTGGTATCCGTACCGCGCTGGCGCAGTATCGTGAACTGGCGGCGTTCTCCCAGTTTGCATCCGACCTTGACGATGCAACCCGCAAACAGCTGGACCACGGTCAGAAAGTGACCGAGCTGCTGAAACAGAAACAGTATGCGCCGATGTCCGTCGCGCAGCAGTCTCTGGTTCTGTTCGCAGCAGAACGTGGTTACCTGGCTGATGTAGAACTGGCGAAAATCGGTAGCTTCGAAGCCGCTCTGCTGGCTTACGTCGACCGTGATCACGCTCCGCTGATGCAAGAGATTAACCAGTCCGGTGGCTATAACGACGAAATCGAAGGCAAGCTGAAAGGCATCCTCGATTCCTTCAAAGCAACCCAGTCCTGGTAACGTCTGGCGGTCTGTCTTAGGGCAGGCCGCAAGGCATTGAGGAGAAGCTCATGGCCGGCGCAAAAGAGATACGTAGTAAGATCGCAAGCGTCCAGAACACGCAAAAGATCACTAAAGCGATGGAGATGGTCGCCGCTTCCAAAATGCGTAAATCGCAGGAGCGCATGGCGGCCAGCCGTCCTTACGCAGATACTATGCGCAAAGTGATTGGTCACCTTGCGAACGGTAATCTGGAATATAAGCACCCTTACCTGGAAGAACGCGACGTTAAGCGCGTGGGCTACCTGGTGGTGTCGACCGACCGTGGTCTGTGCGGCGGCTTGAACATTAACCTGTTCAAGAAACTGCTGGCGGAAATGAAAGCATGGTCCGATAAAGGCGTTCAGTGCGACCTCGCAATGATCGGCTCTAAGGGCGTTTCTTTCTTTAACTCCGTGGGCGGCAACGTGGTTGCACAGGTGACCGGTATGGGGGATAACCCATCCCTGTCCGAACTGATCGGCCCGGTAAAAGTGATGTTGCAGGCCTATGATGAAGGCCGTCTGGACAAGCTGTACGTTGTCAGCAACAAATTTATTAACACCATGTCTCAGGTTCCGACGATCACTCAGCTGCTGCCGTTACCGGCATCAGAAGATGCTGATCTGAAACGTAAATCCTGGGATTACCTGTATGAGCCCGATCCGAAAGCGCTGCTGGATACCCTCCTGCGCCGCTACGTCGAATCTCAGGTTTATCAGGGCGTGGTTGAAAACCTGGCCAGCGAGCAGGCCGCCCGTATGGTGGCGATGAAAGCCGCGACCGATAATGGCGGCAGCCTGATTAAAGAGCTGCAGTTGGTATACAACAAAGCTCGTCAGGCCAGCATTACTCAGGAACTCACCGAGATCGTCTCGGGGGCCGCCGCGGTTTAACCAGGTTATTTCGTAGAGGATTTAAGATGGCTACTGGAAAGATTGTCCAGGTAATCGGCGCCGTGGTCGACGTCGAGTTCCCTCAGGATGCCGTACCACGCGTGTACGAAGCCCTTGAGGTACAGAATGGTAATGAAGTTCTGGTGCTGGAAGTTCAGCAGCAGCTGGGCGGCGGTATCGTACGTACCATCGCCATGGGTTCTTCTGATGGTCTGCGCCGCGGTCTGGATGTAAAAGACCTCGAGCACCCGATCGAAGTCCCGGTAGGTAAAGCAACGCTGGGTCGTATCATGAACGTACTGGGTCAACCGGTTGACATGAAAGGCGACATCGGCGAAGAAGAGCGTTGGGCTATCCACCGCGCGGCACCGTCCTATGAAGAGCTGTCCAGCTCTCAGGAACTGCTGGAAACCGGCATCAAAGTTATCGACCTGATGTGTCCGTTCGCGAAGGGCGGTAAAGTTGGTCTGTTCGGCGGTGCGGGTGTAGGTAAAACTGTAAACATGATGGAGCTGATCCGTAACATCGCGATCGAGCACTCCGGTTACTCTGTGTTTGCGGGCGTAGGTGAGCGTACTCGTGAGGGTAACGACTTCTACCACGAAATGACCGACTCCAACGTTATCGATAAAGTATCCCTGGTGTACGGCCAGATGAACGAGCCGCCGGGAAACCGTCTGCGCGTTGCGCTGACCGGCCTGACCATGGCTGAGAAATTCCGTGACGAAGGTCGTGACGTACTGCTGTTCGTCGATAACATCTATCGTTACACCCTGGCCGGTACTGAAGTATCCGCGCTGCTGGGTCGTATGCCTTCAGCGGTAGGTTATCAGCCGACCCTGGCGGAAGAGATGGGCGTTCTGCAGGAACGTATCACCTCCACCAAAACCGGTTCTATCACCTCCGTACAGGCGGTATACGTACCGGCGGATGACTTAACTGACCCATCCCCAGCCACTACCTTTGCTCACTTAGATGCAACCGTAGTACTGAGCCGTCAGATCGCATCCCTGGGTATCTACCCGGCCGTTGACCCGCTGGATTCCACCAGCCGTCAGCTGGATCCGTTGGTTGTTGGTCAGGAACACTACGACACCGCGCGTGGCGTTCAGTCCATCCTGCAGCGTTATCAGGAACTGAAAGACATTATCGCCATCCTCGGTATGGACGAACTGTCTGAAGAAGACAAACTGGTGGTAGCTCGCGCGCGTAAGATCCAGCGCTTCCTGTCCCAGCCGTTCTTCGTGGCAGAAGTCTTTACCGGTTCTCCGGGCAAATACGTGGCGCTGAAAGACACCATCCGTGGCTTTAAAGGCATCATGGAAGGCGAATACGATCACCTGCCAGAGCAGGCGTTCTACATGGTCGGTTCCATCGACGAAGCCGTGGAAAAAGCCAAAAAACTTTAACGCCTTAATCGGAGGGTGATATGGCAATGACTTACCACCTGGACGTCGTCAGCGCAGAGCAACAAATGTTCTCTGGTCTGGTCGAAAAAATCCAGGTAACGGGTAGCGAAGGTGAACTGGGTATTTACCCGGGCCACGCGCCGCTGCTCACCGCCATTAAGCCTGGTATGATTCGCATCGTTAAACAGCACGGTCATGAAGAGTTTATCTATCTGTCCGGCGGCATTCTTGAAGTGCAGCCTGGCAGCGTGACCGTCCTGGCGGATACCGCAATTCGCGGTCAGGACCTCGACGAAGCGCGAGCGCTGGAAGCGAAACGCAAAGCGGAAGAGCACATTAAGAGCTCTCACGGCGATGTGGATTACGCTCAGGCGTCTGCGGAACTGGCCAAAGCGATCGCTAAACTGCGCGTTATCGAGTTGACCAAAAAAGCGATGTAACACCGGCTTGAACGTAAAAAGCCAGTCTGGGTTCCAGGCTGGCTTTTTTTATTGCCCGCTGCTGACGAGCGGATGAAGTGAAAACAGCATTCACCCTTAATTGTTATTGATTAGTTAAATGAGGAGGCGTAAACTCTTTTTATGTGATGTATATCACAAAAAAAGAGCGTTATAAACTGCACCTGCGTCAGGAAATCATCATGAAACTGTTCCATAAAATCATCGCTAAATTTAGCGTCCTGAGCTTCTAAGCTCCGCGCTATCTCGCCCGCTGACACGACGTATCGCCCATCAAAACGACAACACTGGCAATGTGAAACCGGGAAAAGAAGGTCACCTGATAGGTGGCCTTTCGTTTTTTATGGATAGCATCCATCACTTTACCGCCCTCCCCCGCCAGCGACTGGCGAATATTTATCCTGGTTCTTCCCGCTGTGGGTGCTGATAAACGCCTGCCGCTGCGGCTTTATTCAGGTGGCGAAAAAACAGCAAAAGCAGTGAGATAGTTAATGATTCTCCACCCCGCCCTCCTTTTTCAGCGTTAAACTGATTTGCAGTGGTTAAAAATAGCGTCATAAAATGGGGTAAAACAGTGAGCCTGGACGTTTTCTCCACGTCTCGTTTTATGATGAAAAATATGTAGAAATTTCAACGTGAAAGGCTTTTACTTTTCGTTCTAACTACCGTCAGGATGAGTATGTCAAATAGTGCGATGAGCGTGGTTATCCTTGCTGCAGGCAAAGGGACCCGCATGTATTCCGATCTTCCTAAGGTGCTGCATACCCTGGCCGGGAAGCCAATGGTGCAGCATGTCATTGATGCCGCTAACGATTTAGGCGCATGTGCGGTACACCTGGTATATGGCCACGGCGGCGATCTGCTGCGTCAGACTCTGCATGAAGACAACCTGAACTGGGTGCTGCAGGCCGAGCAGCTCGGAACCGGGCACGCTATGCAGCAGGCGGCGCCATTCTTCAATGATGATGAAGACATCCTGATGCTCTATGGCGACGTGCCGCTGATCTCCGTTGAGACGCTACAGCGCCTGCGCGCCGCGAAACCACAGGGTGGGATTGGTCTGTTAACGGTGAAGCTGGATGACCCAACCGGCTATGGCCGCATTACCCGTGAAAATGGCCAGGTGACGGGCATCGTTGAGCACAAAGATGCCAGCGAGGCCCAGCGCCAGATCCAGGAAATCAACACCGGGATCCTGATCGCCGGCGGAGCGGATCTAAAGCGCTGGCTGGCGAAACTCACCAATAACAACGCTCAGGGCGAATACTACATCACCGATATCATCGCCATGGCGCACCAGGAAGGACACCAGATCGTCGCAGTGCATCCGCAGCGCCTGAGCGAAGTCGAAGGCGTCAACAACCGCCTGCAGCTTGCGCGCCTGGAGCGCGTCTACCAGGCGGAGCAGGCGGAAAAGCTGCTGCTGGCGGGCGTGATGCTGCGCGATCCGGCGCGTTTCGATCTGCGCGGTACGCTGCAGCACGGGCGCGATGTAGAGATCGATACTAACGTTATTCTGGAAGGCAACGTGGTGCTGGGCGATCGAGTGAAAATCGGCGCCGGCTGCGTGATCAAAAACAGCACCATCGGCGATGACTGCGAAATTAGCCCCTACAGCGTGGTGGAAGATGCCCAGCTGCAGGCAGCCTGCACCATCGGTCCATTTGCCCGTCTGCGCCCGGGCGCCGAACTGCTGGAAGGCGCCCACGTTGGTAACTTCGTGGAAATGAAAAAAGCGCGTCTCGGGAAAGGCTCCAAGGCGGGTCATCTGACCTATCTGGGCGATGCGGAGATTGGCGATAACGTCAATATCGGCGCGGGCACCATCACCTGCAACTACGATGGTGCGAACAAGCATAAAACGATTATTGGCGATGATGTCTTTGTCGGCTCGGATACCCAGCTGGTGGCGCCAGTCACGGTAGGCAATGGCGTTACTATCGCCGCCGGCACCACCGTTACGCGCAATATCGCCGATAACGAGCTGGTGTTGAGCCGCGTACCGCAGGTCCACAAACAGGGCTGGCAGCGTCCGGTGAAGAAGAAATAATTTGGATTATCGCCGGGGAAATTTTCCCCGGCGAACCAGGATGAGAGGGTCAACATAGATCCCCGTCCGCAGGCAGTACCATAACAATAACCCCACTCTCTACAAGGCTCGGGGCGCCCGGAAAACGGGCAAATACAGGTCAGCGACAACGCATGGCATATCGCCATTATCAGGAAATTTAACTATGTGTGGAATTGTTGGCGCAGTCGCGCAGCGTGATATTGCTGAAATCCTTCTCGAAGGTTTACGTCGTCTGGAATACCGTGGCTATGACTCTGCCGGTCTGGCAGTGGTCGACAGCGAAGGTCATATGACCCGCGTGCGTCGCCTGGGTAAAGTTCAGATGCTGGCTCAGGCGGTAGAAGAGCAACCGTTACACGGTGGTACCGGGATCGCCCATACTCGTTGGGCGACGCACGGCGAACCGTCTGAGAGCAATGCGCATCCGCATGTTTCTGAACACATTGTGGTGGTCCATAATGGGATCATCGAAAACCATGAGCCGCTGCGCGCCCTGCTGCAGTCTCGCGGCTATGTCTTCGTCACCGAGACCGATACCGAAGTTATTGCCCATCTGGTGCACTGGGAGCTGGAACAAGGCGGTACCTTGCGTGAAGCCGTCCTGCGCGCTATCCCGCAGCTGCGCGGCGCTTACGGTACGGTGATCATGGATACCCGTGACCCGGGAACTCTGCTGGCGGCCCGCTCCGGTAGCCCGCTGGTGATTGGCCTGGGGATGGGTGAAAACTTTATCGCCTCCGACCAGCTGGCATTGCTGCCAGTTACCCGCCGCTTTATCTTCCTCGAAGAGGGCGATATTGCCGAAGTCACTCGCCGCTCGGTGGTGATTTTCGATAAATCCGGCGCGGAAGTGAAACGCCAGGAGATCGAATCCAATCTGCAGTATGACGCTGGCGATAAAGGTATCTACCGCCACTATATGCAGAAAGAGATTTTCGAGCAGCCGAACGCGATTAAGAACACCCTGACCGGGCGCATCAGCCATGGCGAAGTGGATCTCAGCGAACTGGGGCCGAACGCCAATGAAATGCTGGCTCAGGTTGAACATATTCAGATAGTTGCCTGCGGGACTTCCTATAACTCCGGGATGGTTTCCCGCTACTGGTTCGAAGCGTTAGCCGGCGTCCCGTGCGATGTGGAAATCGCCTCGGAATTCCGCTATCGCAAGTCCGCAGTGCGTCGCAATAGCCTGATGATCACCCTCTCCCAGTCCGGTGAAACCGCCGATACCCTGGCGGCGCTGCGTCTGTCGAAAGAGCTGGGCTATCTCGGCTCGCTGGCCATCTGCAACGTGCCGGGCTCGTCGCTGGTGCGCGAGTCCGATCTGGCGCTGATGACCAAAGCCGGAACGGAAATCGGCGTGGCCTCAACCAAAGCCTTTACCACTCAGCTAACCGTGCTGTTGATGCTGGTGGCGAAACTGGCGCGACTGAAAGGTCAGGATGCGTCTATCGAGCATGATATCGTGCACGGCCTTCAGGCTCTGCCGAACCGTATCGAGCAGATGCTCTCCCAGGACAAGCGTATTGAGCAGCTGGCAGAGCGCTTCTCTGATAAGCACCATGCGCTGTTCCTTGGCCGTGGCGATCAGTATCCGATCGCTATGGAAGGGGCGCTGAAGCTGAAAGAGATCTCCTACATTCACGCGGAAGCCTATGCGGCGGGCGAGCTTAAGCACGGCCCACTGGCGCTGATTGATGCGGAAATGCCGGTGATCGTGGTGGCGCCGAACAACGAACTGCTGGAAAAACTGAAATCCAACATCGAAGAGGTTCGTGCCCGCGGCGGTGAACTATACGTCTTCGCCGACGGTGAAGCCGGCTTCAACGGTAGCGATAACATGCACATCATTGAGATGCCGCATGTGGAAGAGACCATCGCCCCTATCTTCTATACGGTTCCGCTGCAGCTGTTGGCTTATCACGTCGCGCTGATCAAAGGCACTGACGTTGACCAGCCGCGTAACCTGGCGAAATCGGTAACGGTTGAGTAAAGCATCCTATCCTGCAAAGGGCTGCCGACGGCGGCCCTTTTTATTTGCACCTGCTGTTTTCCATCGATTACGTGCGCAATATTTTGGCTGGCGGTAGATGACAAACGATCGTTTTACGGTCCGATTTCGCCGTCATAAAAAGAAAATTATTTTGTCATTGCACGGTCATGATTAAAGATAACCATCTGAGTTATAAGCGTATTATTTGGCGTAAAATCCACTCTCCCGGCCTGTCATAAAACTGTCATAATTCGTACATTTTACTGTCACCTCTTTGACCTATTTTGCTCACCATAGCCTCGAAACAATGATTTACGAATCCCAGCAGGAGACATTATGAACGTTATGCGTACCACCGTCGCAACAGTTGTCGCCGCGACCTTATCGATGAGCGCTTTCTCTGCCTTCGCAGCAGCAAGCCTGACTGGCGCAGGCGCAACTTTCCCTGCGCCGGTGTATGCCAAATGGGCTGATACCTATCAGAAAGAAACCGGCAATAAAGTGAACTACCAGGGTATTGGTTCCTCTGGTGGCGTTAAGCAGATTATTGCCAACACCGTTGATTTCGGTGCTTCTGATGCTCCGCTGGCTGATGACAAACTGACCCAGGAAGGTCTGTTCCAGTTCCCCACTGTGATTGGCGGCGTGGTACTGGCGGTTAACCTGCCTGGCGTGAAATCCGGCGAGCTGGTGCTGGATGGCAAAACCCTCGGTGATATCTACCTGGGTAAAATTAAAAAATGGGATGACGAAGCGATCGCTAAGCTCAACCCGGGCCTGAAGCTGCCGTCGCAGAACATCGCCGTGGTCCGCCGCGCCGATGGTTCAGGTACCTCATTCGTTTTCACCAGCTACCTGTCCAAAGTGAATGAAGAGTGGAAATCGAAAATCGGCGCCGGCTCTACCGTAAACTGGCCAACCGGTCTGGGCGGTAAAGGCAACGATGGTATCGCCGCCTTTGTTCAGCGTCTGCCGGGCTCGATTGGTTACGTCGAATACGCTTACGCTAAGCAAAACAACCTGGCCTACACCAAACTGGTCTCTGCCGACGGCAAGCCGGTTAGCCCGACTGAAGACAACTTCGCTAACGCCGCAAAAGGCGTTGACTGGAGCAAGTCTTTCGCTCAGGACCTGACCAACCAGAAAGGCGAAAATGCATGGCCGATCACCTCAACCACCTTCATCCTGGTGCATAAGGCGACGAACAAGCCGGAACAGACCGCTGAAGTGCTGAAGTTCTTCGACTGGGCGTATAAAAACGGCGGGAAAGAAGCGAATGCGCTGGATTACGCGACGCTGCCGGAAAGCGTGGTAGAGCAGGTTCGCGCGGCATGGAAAACCAACGTCAAAGACAGCAGCGGTAAAGCGCTGTACTAACAGTAGATTTTTGACGAAGATGGCGGGGGCGTTCAGGCGCTGCCCGCCCTACGGTTCAGACTGTAGGCCCGGGAGCCAACGCCACCGGGCATTTATTCGAACAAGTTTTAATACGTAAAGAGTAATCTATGGCTGCAACCAAGCCTGCATTTACCCCTCCGGGGAAAAAGGGTGACATGATTTTCAGTGCGCTGGTAAAACTGGCTGCGCTGATTGTGCTATTGATGCTGGGCGGCATCATCGTTTCCCTGATCATCTCTTCCTGGCCGAGCATTCAAAAGTTTGGCTTTGCCTTTTTGTGGACCAAAGAGTGGGATGCGCCTAACGAGATCTTCGGCGCGCTGGTCCCGATTTACGGAACCCTGGTCACCTCTTTTATCGCGCTGCTGATCGCCGTTCCGGTGAGCTTCGGCATCGCGCTGTTTCTGACAGAATTGTCCCCCGCCTGGCTCAAGCGTCCGCTGGGCATTGCGATTGAGCTGCTGGCGGCAATCCCGAGCATCGTGTACGGCATGTGGGGCCTGTTTATTTTCGCCCCGCTGTTTGCGACTTACTTCCAGGAGCCGGTCGGCAACGTTCTGTCGACCATCCCGTTCGTCGGCGCGCTGTTTGCCGGCCCGGCGTTTGGTATCGGTATTCTCGCCGCTGGCGTCATTCTGGCCATCATGATCATCCCTTACATCGCCGCGGTCATGCGCGATGTTTTCGAACAGACCCCGGTGATGATGAAAGAGTCGGCCTATGGCATCGGCTGCACCACCTGGGAGGTGATCTGGCGCATTGTCTTACCGTTCACCAAGAATGGGGTGATCGGCGGGGTGATGCTCGGTCTGGGCCGCGCGCTGGGTGAAACCATGGCGGTCACCTTTATCATCGGCAACACCTACCAGCTCGACAGCATCTCGTTGTATATGCCGGGGAACAGTATTACCTCCGCGCTGGCTAATGAGTTCGCCGAAGCGGAAACCGGCCTGCACGTGGCGGCGCTGATGGAGCTGGGCCTGATCCTGTTCGTTATCACCTTTATCGTTCTGGCCGCGTCGAAGTTTATGATTATGCGCCTCGCGAAGAATGAGGGGGCACGCTAATGGCGACCATTGAATTGCAAACTACCGCCGAACTGGCGGAGTCCCGTCGCAAGATGCAGGCCAAACGCCGCATGAAGAACCGTATCGCTCTGGCGCTGTCGATGGCGACTATGGCGTTTGGTTTGTTCTGGCTTATCTGGATCCTGATGGCGACGATAACCCGCGGTTTCGACGGCATGAGTCTGGCGCTGTTCACCGAAATGACGCCGCCGCCGAATACGGCGGGCGGTGGGCTGGCTAACGCCCTCGCCGGCAGCGGCCTGCTGATCCTGTGGGCAACCGTATTTGGTACGCCGCTGGGTATCCTCGCCGGAATTTATCTGGCGGAGTATGGCCGCAAGTCGGTGCTGGCGGAAATCATCCGCTTTATCAACGACATTCTGCTTTCCGCGCCGTCTATCGTGGTGGGTCTGTTCGTCTACACCATTGTGGTGGCGCAGATGCAGCACTTCTCGGGCTGGGCGGGCGTTATCGCGCTGGCGCTGCTGCAGGTGCCTATCGTTATTCGTACCACCGAAAACATGCTGAAGCTGGTGCCGGATAGCCTGCGTGAAGCGGCCTATGCGCTGGGGACGCCGAAGTGGAAGATGATCTCGGCGATCACCCTGAAAGCCTCCGTCTCAGGGATTATGACCGGGATCCTGCTGGCTATCGCCCGTATCGCCGGGGAAACGGCGCCGCTGCTGTTCACCGCGCTGTCCAACCAGTTCTGGAGCACCGACATGATGCAGCCGATTGCCAACCTGCCGGTGACCATTTTCAAATTTGCCATGAGTCCGTTTGCGGAGTGGCAGCAACTGGCATGGGCCGGGGTATTGATTATCACCCTGTGCGTCTTGCTGCTGAACATCCTGGCGCGCGTTATCTTCGCCAAGAAGAAACACGGTTAATTTTTTGCAGCGCAGCAACTGCTGCGCTGAATGAGGAAGAGATTGAGATGAGTATGGTGAATACAGCTCCGGGTAAGATTTCAGTTCGTAACCTGAACTTCTACTACGGCAAATTCCATGCCCTGAAGAACATCAACCTGGATATCACCAAAAACCAGGTGACGGCGTTTATCGGTCCGTCAGGCTGTGGTAAATCCACCCTGCTGCGCACGTTCAACAAGATGTTTGAACTGTATCCGGAGCAGCGCGCGGAAGGTGAGATCCTGCTGGATGGCGACAACATTCTGACTAACACCCAGGATATTGCCCTGCTGCGCGCTAAGGTTGGCATGGTGTTCCAGAAACCAACGCCGTTCCCGATGTCCATATACGACAATATCGCCTTCGGCGTGCGCCTGTTTGAAAAGCTGTCCCGTGCCGATATGGACGAGCGCGTGCAGTGGGCGCTGACCAAAGCCGCATTATGGAACGAAACCAAAGATAAACTGCACCAGAGCGGGTATTCTCTCTCCGGTGGTCAGCAGCAGCGTCTGTGCATTGCCCGAGGTATCGCGATCCGCCCGGAAGTGCTGCTGCTTGATGAGCCGTGCTCCGCGCTGGACCCGATCTCCACCGGGCGTATCGAAGAGCTGATCACCGAGCTGAAACAGGACTACACCGTCGTTATCGTGACTCACAACATGCAGCAGGCTGCGCGTTGCTCCGACCATACGGCATTTATGTATCTTGGCGAGCTGATTGAGTTCAGCAACACGGATGACCTGTTCACTAAGCCCGCGAAGAAACAAACTGAAGATTATATTACTGGCCGCTACGGTTGATTTGCCCTTGTGCTTTCAGGCTCTCACCAGTTGGGCAATCAGGAGACACCATGGACAACCTAAATCTTAACAAACATATTTCCGGCCAGTTCAACGCTGAACTGGAGTATATCCGCACCCAGGTGATGACCATGGGTGGGCTGGTGGAACAGCAGCTCTCTGATGCCATCACCGCCATGCATAACCAGGACAGCGATCTGGCGAAACGCGTCATCGACGGCGACAAGCAGGTCAACATGATGGAAGTGGCTATCGATGAAGCGTGCGTACGCATCATCGCCAAGCGCCAGCCGACCGCCAGCGACCTGCGCCTGGTGATGGCGATCATCAAGACTATCGCTGAGCTGGAACGCATTGGCGACGTGGCGGATAAAATCTGCCGCACCGCGCTGGAGAAGTTTTCCCAGCAGCACCAGCCGCTGCTGGTGAGCCTCGAATCGCTGGGCCGCCACACGGTGCAGATGCTGCATGACGTACTGGATGCGTTTGCGCGTATGGATCTCGACGAAGCGGTACGTATCTATCGCGAAGATAAGAAAGTCGACCAGGAGTATGAAGGCATCGTGCGTCAGCTGATGACCTACATGATGGAAGACTCGCGCACTATCCCCAGCGTCCTGACCGCGCTGTTCTGCGCGCGCTCCATCGAGCGTATCGGCGACCGCTGCCAGAATATCTGCGAATATATTTTCTACTTCGTCAAAGGTCAGGATTTCCGTCACGTTGGCGGCGATGAGCTGGATAAACTGCTCGCTGGCAAAGATCCGAAAGAGTAATAATCATTCTGTCTAATTCTGGTAAATGGATTTATCAGAATTAGATATGTTTTACCCCGCGGCAGCGAGATTGCTGAGATTATCGTCACAATTAACAATCTGCCCGTTTGAGTTATTCATTTTATCGCGTAACAATCAGCTGCCACTCACTGAGTTTTAACGCTCAGGATGGTTTAAACGGATTGTGACTGCGACAGCAGGCAAAACCTGATATTGCTCCTGGGGTCGATATCAGGTTTTTTGTTTTATGCGGGCCAATAATGGCTGAATGAGGGTTGCTACCGCGATGCGCGGGCAAAACCTGAAGAGGATTATCTGCTAAGGCAGATGGTCTTCTTCAGGTTTTTTTGTTTTTGTCTAACCGCAAAAATAACAGCCGCCGCGACGTCAAATGGTATGGATACGGCTATTAGCACCGGCACGGAATAGGGTTGTTGTCGTGTTTTATTTACGCCAATGATTATATAAGGGAATATTATGATGAGAAAAAACAGGATCGCTTCGGCGATAGTCTTGCTGGCGCCACTTTGTTATTCAACTAATCTGCTAGCGAGCCAGTTGACGGTGGAACAACGGCTTGAGCTGCTGGAAAAAGCGCTCAAAGACACGCAAAAAGAGCTCAAAAAATATCAGGACCAGGAAAGAAAAAGAGACCAGATTTGGGCCTCATGGTCTCCTCCTGCGGAAGGTCAGAAGCGCAAGACCGGGGGGGCGACCGCCGGGCCGAAAACGGCGGTTAAACCGGATGCGGTGCTGGTTAAAAATCAACAACCTGTCACCGATGGCGCGCCAGCCTACAGCGCGATGACGCTGAAAGACTTTAGCAAGTTCGTGAAAGATGAAATTGGCTTTAGCTATAACGGCTACTTCCGTTCCGGCTGGGGGACCGCCTCGCACGGCTCGCCAAAATCATGGGCGATCGGTTCGCTTGGCCGCCTGGGCAATGAATATTCCGGCTGGTTCGATCTGCAGCTGAAGCAGCGGGTGTTTCAGGAAGGCGATAAACGCGTCGACGCCATCGTGATGCTCGACGGGAACGTCGGCCAGCAGTATTCCACTGGCTGGTTTGGTGACAATGCCGGCGGCGAAAACTACATTCAATTCTCGGATATGTATGTTAACACCAAAGGGTTCCTGCCGTTTGCGCCGGAAGCCGATTTCTGGGTCGGCAAACACGGGGCGCCAAAAATTGAAATCCAGATGCTGGACTGGAAAACGCAGAGAACCGATGCGGCGGCCGGCGTAGGGCTGGAAAACTGGCAGGTGGGCGCCGGGAAATTCGATATCGCGTTGATTCGCGAAGATGTCGATGATTATGACCGTTCTTTAAGCAATAAGCAGCAAATTAACACCAACACCCTGGACGTTCGCTACAAAGAGATTCCGCTGTGGGATAAAGCCAGCCTGATGGTTAGCGGACGCTATGTCGCCGCCAACCAAAGTTCCTCTGAGAAATATAAAGAGGGCAATGAAGGTTATTATCCGTGGAAAGATACCTGGATGGCTGGTACCTCGTTAACGCAGAAATTTGCTAACGGCGGCTTTAACGAATTCTCTTTCTTACTGGCCAATAACTCTATTGCCAGCAGCTTCTCACGCTATGCCGGATCCAGCCCCTATACCACCTTTAATGGCCGCTATTATGGCGATCATACCAATGGCACCGCCGTGCGCTTAACCTCGCAGGGGGAAACCTATTTACGCGATGACGTTATTATGGCGAATGCCATCGTCTACTCTTTTGGTAACGACGTCTATAGCTACGAAACCGGGGTCCACTCCGATTTTGAATCTATCCGTACGGTTCTGCGACCGGCTTATATCTGGGATAAATATAACCAGACCGGCGTCGAGCTGGGGTACTTCAAACAGCAAAACAAAGATGTTACCGGCAAGAAATATAACGAGTCCGGCTACAAGACCACGCTGTTCCATACCTTCAAAGTCAATACCAGTATGCTGACCTCGCGCCCAGAAATTCGTTTCTATGCCACCTATATTAAAGCGAAGGATATTGACCTGGATAAGGCCGCGAATAATACCACCAGCATTTTTGAAGACGGGAAGAACGATCAGTTTGCCGTGGGGGCGCAGGCGGAAATCTGGTGGTAAGACGATAACTGAACGGACACAACGAAAGAGGAACAACGATGAAACGACATGCAATTTATTTCGCCCTGGCGCTGGCGGGCGCGGCGTTTACCCTCCAGGCGGCGCCATTACCCGCGATGCCGGACCCAAGCCTGCCGGTGAGCCACTTTATCACCCAGGTTAACGCGGATAAGAGTATCACGTACCGCTTGTTTGCCCCTGATGCCCGGCGGGTCTCGATAGTGACTGGCGCCACGCCGGACTCCTTTGTCTCGCACGACATGACCAAAGCAGCGGACGGAGTCTGGACATGGAAAAGCGAGCCGATGAAGCCCAATCTCTATGAATACTATTTCGATGTGGATGGCTTCCGCTCGGTAGATACCGGCAGCCGCTATCAGAAGCCGCAGCGCCAGGTGAACACCAGTTTGATTCTGGTGCCGGGCAGTATTCTTGACGATCGGGAGGTTGCGCATGGCGATCTGCGCACCCTCACCTATCACTCGAAGGCTCTGAACGCCGAACGTCGTCTCTATGTCTGGACGCCGCCGGGCTATAGCGGAACCGGCGATCCGCTGCCGGTGCTCTATTTCTATCATGGCTTTGGCGACAGCGGCCTGTCGGCCATCGATCAGGGGCGGATCCCGCAAATCATGGATAACCTGCTGGCGGAGGGCAAGATTAAGCCGATGCTGGTGGTGGTCCCGGATACCGAAACCGATATCCCGGAAGCGGTCGCGGAAAACTTCCCGCCGCAGGAGCGGCGCAAAACCTTCTATCCACTTAATGCGCAGGCGGCGGATAAAGAGCTCATGCAGGATATTATTCCGCTGATCGATGCCCGATTTAACGTGCGTAAAGATGCCGACGGTCGGGCGCTGGCGGGCCTCTCGCAGGGCGGTTATCAGGCGCTGGTTTCCGGAATGAATCATCTGGAGAGCTTTGGCTGGCTCGCCACCTTTAGCGGTGTTACGACTACCACGGTGCCGAATGCCGGCGTGGAAGCGCAGCTGAAGCAGCCTGACGCGATCAATAAGCAGCTACGTAACTTTACCGTGGTCGTCGGGGAAAAAGATTCTGTGACCGGTAAAGACATTGCTGGTCTGAAAAGCGAGCTGGAAAAACAGCAGATTAAATTTGATTACCACCAGTATCCCGGCCTGAACCATGAAATGGACGTCTGGCGCCCGGCCTACGCCGAGTTTGTGCAAAAACTGTTTAAATAACCTTTAGGGGGCCTTCAGCCCCCGTTTTGTGCTTGTGAAGGACGACAAGATGAAAATGATTGTGACCGAAGATTATGAAGAGATGAGCCTGGTCGCCAGCCATCATGTTCTGGGCTATATCACGGCGCCGCGGCGGGTGAATCTGGCGGTGACGGCGGGGAGCACGCCAAAGCGGATGTATGAGCATTTGACCGCCGCCGTGAAAGGCAAAGCATTCTATGATCGGGTGCACTATTACAACTTCGATGAGATCCCTTTTCGCGGCCAGTCGCGAGAAGGCGTCACGATATCTAATTTGCGCCAGCTGTTTTTTACCCCGGCGCAGATCAAAGAAGAGAACATTCACAAGCTGACGCTGGACAACGCCGCTCAGCACGATCGCCAGCTGGAAGAGGCTGGCGGTCTGGATCTGATGGTGTTGGGGCTGGGGGCCGACGGCCATTTTTGCGGCAACCTGCCGAATACCACCCGCTTTCATGATCAGACGGTCGAAGTGCCGATTCATGGGGAAATGATTGCTCTTATCGCTAACAGCGAGATGGGCGGGGATATCTCGGCAGTACCAGACAGCTATGTCACCATGGGGCCGAGAAGCGTGATGGCGGCGAAAAATTTATTGCTAATTGTCAGCGGTGCGGCAAAAGCGCACGCGTTAAAGCAAGTGGTGGAAGGTCCGGTCAGCGTGCAGGTGCCGGCTTCAGTGCTCAAATTGCACCCTTCACTGGTGATTATTGCCGATAAAGCGGCGGCGGCGGAATTGCAGCAATAAAAAGCCGCTAGTTCTATTCCCCGCTTACGCAGACGCATAGCGGGGGGGCATCGATGCCAACGTGCCGCTCACCAGGCCCTTAACGCGTGATATCCCAGCCGCGCGCCTGCCACAATGCCGGCAGCTCTGCCAGATCGGTAAAGGTCGTCACTTTGGGATGATCGATCGGCTGGTTGTGCGGATCGGCGCAGAAATAAAACACTTCCATGCCGGCGGCAATCCCCGACTGAGCGCCGGCGCTGGAGTCATCCACCAGAATACAGTTTTCGGCTTTTACCTGCATGGCCTCTGCCGCATGAAACATCAGCGCCGGGTCGGGCTTCCAGCGCTGAATATCGTAGCCGCTGTACAAGCGGTCAGTGAAATGGCGCAGCAGGCCGGTGCGTCCGAGCGAGTGCTGCATCTTACTGACCGGGCCATTGGAAACCACGCACATCGGGACGCTTACCGCATCCAGCAGCGCCTGGGCTCCGGGAATCACCTCCAGCTCGCTATCGAACAGGCGAGCGACCTCCGCCCGGTAAATCGGCTCCAGGGTGGCCTTTTGCAGATTAACGCCATACTCAGCGTTGATGGTGTCGATAATTTCGTACAGCTTCACACCTTTGAAGCGCTTAAAAATCTCGGCGAGGTCCAGCGTAATGCCGAATTCCTGAAACATGTGAACGTAGGCGCGGGAGCAAATCACCTCGCTGTCGACCAGCGTGCCGTCACAGTCAAAAAATACTGCTTCTGGTTGAGTCATAGCCTTTCCATATTAACAAGTTTAACGTTTTCGTAATGCTCAATGCCGCGACGCAATCGTTGCCGTATAAGCAAAATAAATGAAAAAAATTACCATACAACCGCGCCTGGTGCCGTAATTTGGTATAGGATAGCCTCGAATTTTCCCTCCTTACGTTCGGAAACCGATAATGAGTCAACAACAAACCAGCCAGTCTTCTGGCCAGGGTCTGCTGGAGCGCGTATTTAAGCTGCGCGAGCACGGCACCACGGTGCGCACCGAAGCCATCGCCGGTTTCACCACGTTCCTGACGATGGTGTATATCGTTTTTGTTAACCCACAAATTCTTGGCGTAGCGGGCATGGATACCAGCGCCGTGTTTGTGACCACCTGTCTGATTGCCGCTTTCGGCAGTATCCTGATGGGTCTGTTCGCGAACCTGCCGGTCGCCCTGGCGCCGGCGATGGGCCTGAACGCCTTTTTCGCCTTTGTGGTGGTGCAGGCGATGGGGCTGCCGTGGCAGGTGGGCATGGGCGCCATCTTCTGGGGCGCCGTGGGCCTGCTGCTGCTGACCATCTTCCGCGTACGTTACTGGATGATCGCCAATATTCCGCTTAGCCTGCGTGTAGGTATCACCAGCGGTATCGGCCTGTTTATCGGCATGATGGGCCTGAAAAACGCCGGGGTGATTGTCGCCAATCCGGAAACGCTGGTCAGCATTGGTCATTTGACTTCCCACAGCGTACTGCTGGGCGTGCTGGGCTTCTTTATCATCGCGATTCTGGCGTCGCGCAACATTCACGCCGCGGTACTGGTCTCTATCGTTGTGACCACCCTGCTGGGCTGGATGCTGGGCGACGTGCATTACACCGGGATCGTCTCGGCGCCGCCGAGCGTGGCTTCGGTGATTGGTCAGGTCGATCTGGCGGGCTCCCTGAACCTGGGCCTGGCCGGCGTGATCTTCTCCTTTATGCTGGTCAACCTGTTTGACTCCTCCGGGACGCTGATTGGCGTGACGGATAAAGCGGGTCTCGCGGATGCCAACGGTAAATTCCCGCGCATGAAGCAAGCGCTGTTTGTCGATAGCGTCTCGTCGGTGGCGGGCTCCTTCATCGGTACCTCGTCGGTGACGGCCTATATCGAATCTTCTTCCGGCGTTTCCGTGGGCGGGCGTACCGGCCTGACCGCCGTTGTCGTTGGTATCCTGTTCCTGCTGGTTATTTTCCTCTCTCCGCTGGCGGGGATGGTTCCTGGCTATGCCGCCGCGGGCGCGCTGATATACGTTGGCGTGCTGATGACCTCCAGCCTCGCGCGCGTGAAGTGGAGCGACCTGACCGAGGCGGTGCCTGCGTTCATCACCGCAGTGATGATGCCGTTTAGCTTCTCGATCACCGAAGGTATCGCCCTGGGCTTTATCTCTTACTGCGTGATGAAGATCGGTACCGGCCGGCTGCGCGAGCTCAGCCCGTGTGTGATTATCGTTTCGCTGCTGTTCGTGCTGAAAATTGTCTTTATCGATGCACATTAATCCGCACGCATGATGAAAAAGCCCGGCATCGCTGCCGGGCTTTTTTTATGCTTTAACCCGCCGAATATAGTCGCCGAAAGCGGTCAGTTGGCCGCGCAGATGGTCGAGGGTGCTTTGATCGACCACTTCACCCGCCTGCGGATCCACTTTGTTCTGGATGACGCCGCCCATAAATTCCGGTTTATTCATTACCATCGCATCAAGGAAGACCAGAATCTGCCGCAGATGATACTGGCAGCGCGCACCGCCGATGGCGCCCATTGAGCTGGTCTGAATCAGTACCGGTTTGCCGGACAGCGGCTGCTCGGGCAGGCGTGACAGCCAGTCGATGGCGTTTTTCAGGCCGCCAGGCACGGAATAGTTATATTCTGGAGTGACTATCACTACCCCATCCGCCTCGCGGATCTGTTGCGCAATCTCCTGCACGCGCTGCGGAAAACCTTCTTCCTCCTGCATATCAGCATCGTACAGCGGGATATCACCGATCGACGGCAGCGCGGAGATATCCATGCCCGCTGGCGCGATGCCGGGCAGGGTGCGCGCGACCATTCCATTAAACGACCCTTTACGCAGGCTGCCGAGTAACGTAACCACTTTCAAGGTATCTGACATGATTGCTCCTTTGGATCATGATGCCGGCAAGACCGGTCAATTGAGGGATAAGGTTTTTTCCATGGGTAAGCTGGTAAAGCGCATCAGGCGGGCTGACGGTTCGCGTGCGCGCTGCTGCGCATCTGCCAGGCTGCGCCAGTCACCTCCCTTAGCATCATATTCCCAGACCTTCAGCGAGCCGATGTTCGGGGTAGCGGCAATGGACCATACCAGCAGCGATTCGGCGTCACATACCGCTTCGATTGGCTGACTGCCGGCGGTGCGCAGGCGGCCAGAGCCGGGCAGCAGCTGCAGCTGCGTTGATGCTTCGCCGGTCAGCTTTAGCACGCTGCGGCGCAGCGCTACCAGCTGGCTGCGCGCTTCGTCCGGGTCATGCTGTATGTTAATCCACAGATTCTCATTGTTGCTGAAATTGTGCCGGTCGGCGTCGTGGCTGCGGACAGTGCGCTGCAGTTCCATGTCGAGGCCACAATCCCCCTCGGTGGTGAGGGCAACACCAACGATATTGCCAGTATAAGCGATCGAAAAGCGGGGCAGTTGGCGATCGCTAAAAACCGGTCGGCCATTCGCTTCGTTGATGATTTCAGGCAGCTCGCTGATGCCGTAAAGCATAAACAGCAGCTCGGCAAGCAGCGAGCGCGACGCGCAAAAGCGAGCCTGGCGATATGTCGGGAGAAGACGTGCGGATTGATGACAGGCCGCTGACAAACGTGTCGATAGCGGCTCCCCGGTACTGAGTATCCCTCTTGCAAAATGCGTTGCCATACGTCGCTCCGTGAGTAATGGTCTGGATAAAACTGCGGGCGCTATTATCGCCTGGTATTAACAGGTTTTAATGCCGAAATCCCCCATTGAAAAGGGAATTTGTTTGAATATTACAAATTCTTGCGCAAATAAGGTGCTATGGGCACGAAACAAGGCTTAAAGCGTACCGGAATAGAGCGCTTTCAGCGTATCTCTAAGCCAGACAAGCTTCGGGTTGTAGCTGTTGCGCTTATGCCATAGCAGGGTGAAGGGAACGCGCAGCTTTTCCAGATGCTGCGCCTCCAGGGGGAGCGGCCGGGAGACGAGCGGCAGCTGGTGCTGCTGATTATAGTGCTGACAGTAGCGCGGCGCGGTGGCCAGCATGGTGTGCTGCGGCTGAGCGGCCATAAAAAGTGATTGCTCAAACCCCGGCACGGTCAGCGCCACGTTACGCTTATACCCCAGCTCCTGCAGCACGTCGTCCAGGGCCCAGGTATCGCGTTGTTCCCAGCAGATAGTGATATGCGGATAGCGTAAGAATGCCGCCAGATCCCACTCTTCCCTGAGCGCCGGATGATCGGCGCGCAGCCAGACCTGCGGCAGGTCGGTGAACAGCACCTCAAAATCGATATACCACGGCAGCAGGCTCAGCAGCTCACGCGACTGCGGATGGCTTTCGCGTCCGCAGAAGCCGATATCCACCTCACCGCGGATGATGGCGTCCAGGGAGTCGTAGTCCCAGTTGCGCAAACGAATCAATGCCTGCGGATAGCGCTGATAGATGCGCTGAGAGAGGGTGTTAAACAGGATCATCAGCAGCGGCGTTTCCGCCGCCAGTTCGAATTTGAGGCCGCTGGGCATGGTATGGTGCGGTTTATCGAGGATTTGGTTGCCCATCTGCATCCAGTCCGCCAGATCCTGCTCCATGCTGCTGACCAGCGGCGTGGGCGCCAGGCCCAGCGGGGTTTTCACAAACAGCGGATCGTCAAACCAGGCGCGCAGTTTGGCCAGCGACTTGCTCACCGCTGACGGCGAAACGTTCATCCGCTTCGCCGTACGGGTAACGCTGAGCTCCTGGGTCAGGAGCTGCAGGCAGAGGAGTAAATTAAGATCAAGACTCGACAGCGGCTTCTTCATCGTATTGCGCAACCCGCGGCGGGGTGACGACCAGTAACAAAACAAGGCTCACTATGCTACAGGCAATGAGTATCCCGATCAGCATATTCATTGCGCTGAGTCCGATGATGGCGGCGAGCCAAATCCACAGCGATGAACCGCACACCTGCGCGATGCCGAGGACCGAGCTGGCGACGCCCGCGCGCAGCGTGAACGGCCCCAGCGCCTGGCTCATCGCGACGCCGAACCCAACGGAGAAGCCGGCGCAAATCATGCCCAGCCCGATCAGGGTGACGGCCTGGCGAGTCGCGAGGCTCAGCGTCACGCCTGCCGCCAGAAACAGCACCTGTGAGGTCAGCATTAAGGTGCGGGGATTAAACAGCGACAGGGCGAACGGCGTTGAGAAGGAGACCGCCATGCTGATCATCGCCATCAGAGCCATCGCCATTGAGTAAGTTCCCCGGTCGAACCCCATCTCTTCCATCATTAGTACCGGCGAGACGTTAACGTAGGTCAGGATCACCGTCACGCTGAGGGTGGTAATGAGTAAGCGGCTGAGGAAAAAGCGGTTCAACAGCGATTCGCCAGCGTCATGCTGCGGTGACGCTGCCTGCGGAGGCGCCGTCGGCCGCGTTTCACGCAGGATAAAGACCGACAGCACAGCGATCATGACGCCCATGCCGGTCATCGTGTAGAACAGGCTCTGCCACGGATATTTCAGCATAATCAGGTGGCCAAGCACCGGCGCCAGGACGGGGATAATGCAGGTGATGCCGTTGAGCAACGACAGCACCTTGGCGCGGCGACGGTCGTCCAGCGTATCGCGCAGGATAGCGAAAGCCACCACGTAGCAGCTGCCGGCGCCGATCCCCTGGATAAAGCGTCCGATGAGGAAGTGGCTGCTGGTATGCGCCTGGGCGCAGAGCAGGGAGGCGATAACAAAGATCGCTGCACCTACAATAGCGACAGGCTTACGCCCCGAGCGGTCGGCGATGCGGCCAGCAAACAGCATCGCGGAGGCCATACCGGCCAGATAGACCGAGAAGGCGATATGTAATTGCGCCTCGCTGGCCCCCAGGTCCTGAGCAATACGCGGCAGGCCGACCAGATACATATCGATGCCGGAGGGGTAGAGCAGAACCAGGGCAAAGCTGCAGAGAAGAAAGCGTGTCATGGGATCCTCGCGATGTGAATGGCGTTCAGCATAGTGAGGAACGCGCCGCAAGACGAGTTGCCATTTGGACAACGCTCTTTTCCTGGCAGGAAATGCGAGCTAACGACTGCGGGTTCGCCAGACGCGGGCCATCCCCTCGCTCTCCGGGCGAACGCTTTCGAAGCCGAACTTCGCGTACAGTTCCGGCACATCCGCCACCAGCGTAACGTAGGCGCCATCAAAGGCGTTAGCGTCCAGCCAGGCGACCAGCTTCTCCATCACCAGCCGGCCAAGGCCTTTTCCCTGGTGAGCCGGATCGACGGCGACGTCGACAATATCGAAATTAATCGCGCCGTCGCCGACGATGCGTCCCATCGCGATCGGCGTCTCCTGCCAGAGGATATGTACGCCATAACAGCTATGCGGCAGTCCGGCTCTGGCGCCTTCCAGGGGGCGCGGCGACATGCCGGCGGCTACCCGCAGGTGGCAAAACGCTTCGGCGGAGGGCACCTTCTCGATCACGGTATATTCAACGGTCATGTTTTAGTCTCGCGGCAGAGGGGGAGATAAAAGTAGAGAACGTTGCGCCGCAAAGGGCAAGAAAAAACCCGCATTAACGCGGCGTTAATACGGGTTAGTGAACGTTCACGGACGAGGGGGGACTAAAACTTACTTGCCGATGCAGAAGCTGGAGAAGATGCGGCCCAGCAGATCGTCGGAAGTGAACTCCCCGGTGATCTCGCTCAGCGCCTGCTGCGCGAGGCGCAGCTCTTCCGCCAGCAGCTCGCCGGCCCAGGCGCCCAGCAGCTGGGCTTTGCCTTGCTGCAGATGGTTCGCCGCCTCTTCCAGGGCCTGCAGGTGACGGCGGCGGGCGAGGAAGCCGCCTTCCATATTGGTATCGAAGCCCATGCTCTGCTTGAGGTGGTTACGTAGCACCTCCACGCCGTCGCCGGTACGTGCCGACAGGCGAATAAGTGAGTGGCCATTTACTTCGCTGATACCGAGCGCTTCGCCGGTGACATCGGCTTTATTGCGCACCACGGTAATCGGCAATTTAGCGGGCAGGCGCTCGATAAAGTCTGGCCAGATCTCCGCCGGGTCAACGGCGCTGGTGGTGGTGCCATCGACCATAAACAGCACCCGATCGGCCTGGGCAATCTCCTGCCAGGCGCGCTCGATGCCGATACGTTCCACTTCGTCATTAGCATCGCGCAGGCCTGCGGTATCGATGATATGCAGCGGCATGCCGTCGATATGGATATGCTCGCGTAGCACGTCGCGGGTGGTACCGGCGATATCGGTGACGATCGCCGCTTCGCGGCCCGCCAGGGCGTTCAGCAGGCTTGATTTACCGGCATTTGGCCGCCCGGCGATCACCACTTTCATCCCTTCGCGCAGCAGGCTGCCCTGACGAGCTTCCGCGCGGACGGCGTCGAGATCGGCCATCACCTCGTTCAGCTGGGCTTCAATTTTGCCATCGGAGAGGAAATCAATTTCTTCATCCGGGAAGTCAATGGCCGCTTCCACGTAGATGCGCAGGTGAGTGAGCGCTTCCACAAGATGATTCACCCGCGCGGAGAACGCCCCCTGCAGCGAATTCAGCGCCGAGCGCGCCGCCTGCTCTGAACTGGCGTCGATAAGGTCGGCGATGGCCTCTGCCTGCGCCAGATCGAGCTTGTCGTTGAGGAACGCGCGCTCGGAAAACTCACCCGGCCTGGCGATGCGCAGGCCCGGCAGGGTCAGAATACGTTTAAGCAGCAGGTCGAGAATGACCGGGCCGCCGTGGCCCTGCAGCTCAAGCACATCTTCCCCGGTAAAGGAGTTCGGCCCGGGGAACCACAGCGCAATCCCCTGATCCAGCGGGGTACCGTCAACGTCGTTGAACGGCAGGTAGTCGGCATAGCGCGGCTTCGGCAGCTTGCCCAGCACCGCCTGCGCGACGTCGCGCGCCTTAAGGCCGGAGATACGCAGGATGCCCACACCCCCGCGTCCCGGAGGGGTTGCCTGGGCGACGATAGTGTCGTTATGGCTCATGGTGACTCTCTATGTAGATGTAAAAAAGGCGGTCCATTGACCGCCTTCTCTGGCATTAACGCTACCGTAGATACTCGAAATAATTCAAGTTGCAGAAAGGCGGCAAGTTAGTGAGGCCCCAGGAGCTTACTGTAGTAAGTGACTGGGGCGAACTAATGAAGCCAACGCATCTGCGGCTTGAAGAATGAAGAGTATCAGGATTTCTTCTTCTCGCGGCTATGCAGGCCACGTTTCTCCAGACCACGGTAAATCAGCTGCTGCTGAATAATGGTGACCAGGTTGCTGACGATGTAGTACACCACCAGGCCAGACGGGAACCACAGGAAGAACACCGTGAAGATGACCGGCATAAAGGTCATGATCTTCTGCTGCATCGGGTCGGTCACGGTGGTCGGCGACATCTTCTGGATGAAGAACATGGTCGCGCCCATGATGATCGGCAGGATGTAGTACGGGTCCTGAGCAGACAGGTCGTGGATCCACAGGATAAACGGCGCATGACGCAGTTCAACCGAGGCGCTCAGCATGTAATACAGCGCAAGGAAGATCGGCATCTGAATAATCAGCGGGAAGCAGCCGCCCAGCGGGTTTACTTTTTCCGCTTTATACAGCGCCATCATCTCCTGGCTTTGACGCTGTTTATCGTCGCCCAGACGCTCACGCATGGCCTGAATCTTCGGCTGCAGCATGCGCATCTTCGCCATGGAGGTGTACTGCGCTTTGGTCAGCGGGTACATGATGCCACGAACGATAAAGGTGATAACGATGATCGAGAAGCCCCAGTTGCCGAGGAAGCTGTGGATGAATTTCAGCAGCTTGAACAGCGGTTGGGAGATGAACCACAGCCAGCCGTAGTCGACGGTCAGATCCAGGTGCGGCGCAAC
The DNA here is from genome assembly GCF_018223905.1 of Klebsiella sp. 28. Taxonomy (NCBI): domain Bacteria; kingdom Pseudomonadati; phylum Pseudomonadota; class Gammaproteobacteria; order Enterobacterales; family Enterobacteriaceae; genus Klebsiella; species Klebsiella sp. 28. The sequence goes on along the minus strand of NZ_JAGRQY010000018.1, from coordinate 25,755 downwards.
GGCAGCCATTTTGTCCTGAATAGCCGGGCCGACCCACAGCGTGCTCTGCAGTTTGTCGGTCTGGCCTGGCTGCACCAGTACCGGCTGCGATTTGTAGCCAATAGCGACAACGCCGTTGCCGAGGTTGGCGGTGTAGAAGTTATTCGTCCCGTTATTCCGCGGCACCCATGCGGTGGTGAAGTACTGCTGCAGCATGGCAACCCAACCGTTTTTGGTGCTGACGTTCAGGTTTTCGTTATCCAGAATGGTATCGAATTTATATTTTTCGTATTTCGAATCCGCAGTGGAGAACGCGGCGCCACGGAAAGTATGCATCGTGGACAGGCCACCGGTCTGCGTATCGCGACTGGTCGGCAGCGCAGCGGTCTGCTTCAGCTGACCGAAGGTCGAGACTTCCAGAGGCTTCTCGCTGGCATTCTGCACGCTGTAACCCACGTTCACCGCATAGCCACCGCGCTTCAGGGTGAAGGTTTTGGTGAAGACGTTGCCGGCTTTGTCAGTGTAGGTCAGCGGGATAACGAGCTCATCCTGGCCATCGGCCAACACAAACGCCTCTTTATCGACGTTGTACAGCGGACGCGGGCCGTTTGCCGGGTTATCCGGACCGTCACGGCCGGTTAAGCCGCTCTGCGCCTGGTAGACAAACTGCGGCGTGGTTTCCAGTAACTGGAACGGTTCGGTCGATTTCAGCGTTTTTGGATACGCCAGAAGCAGCGCCTGCTCAATATCGCCACCGTTGGTGTTGATAGTCAGCTCAAGCACGTCGGTTTTAACCGTAATCAGTTTCCCCTGGCCACTGGCCGGTACGCCCTGGTCGGCGGCGCTACCCGCTGCTGTGGTCGTAGTCTGCGTGGTCTGCTGCTGGGGCTGCGGATTTTTGTCCTGCTCCCAGGCTTGCCAGATCATGAAAGACACGAACAACAAAGCGATGATAAGAAGATTGCGTTGCGAATCCATCGTTAGTGTTCTCTGGTATCAAATGGTCCAGGCGGGACGGGATCGTCACCACCAGGGTGTAAAGGGTGGCATTTTAATACGCGTTTCATCGTCAACCAACTGCCTTTTATCACTCCAAACCTGCGTAAGGCCTCAATTCCGTATTGAGAACAGGTTGGGGTGAAACGACAATGCGGCCCGAGTAGCGGACTAATCAGGCGCTGATAAACTCGAATCAGGCCGATCAGGACCCGCGAGCCAGGCGACAATGGCGGCGCCATAATTTTTCCAACGCTTCCGAGAGAGCACGGTTATCGAGGTCGGCAACCCCTCTTTTCGCCACCACCACGAAATCCATTGGCGGGAGTTCATGTTGACGCAAACGAAAACTTTCACGCGTCAGACGTTTAATCCGATTGCGTTCATGTGCGCGTTTCACGTTTTTCTTGGCGACGGTGAGACCGATGCGGGGATGCCCCAGCGAATTCAGGCGGCCGAGGATGGTGATTTGCGGCGTGCCAGCCCGTTGTGGCTGCTGGAAGACGAAAGTGAAATGACTGGGAGTTAACAAGCGTAACTCCCTGGGAAATGCGAGCTTAACCACGCAGGGTTAGCTTTATTACTTGGAAACGGTCAGACGAGCGCGGCCTTTAGCACGACGACGTGCCAGAACCTGACGACCATTTTTAGTAGCCATACGAGCACGGAAGCCGTGAGAACGGTTGCGCTTCAGTACAGACGGTTGAAAAGTGCGTTTCATGGCGATTTCTACCTAAACTTGAATAAATTCACTGACTTTTGCGTAGACCCGAACGAACTTCGAACGACTTACGCCTCAGCGTGGGTGATTAAAGAGGCCGGATTGTAATAATTGTACACTCCGGAGTCAATTCTCTTTCCTTATTTCTCGCACCTCGTTGCACAAAAAATAAGCTGAGACGCGTGACGAAAACGGGCATTACGCGCCGGGTGGGGGATTATACGGCCTGGCCAGTAAAGCGCAAGGATCCGCAAGGATCTTTATTAGATCGTTTCCGCCCAAAAGCGGCATAGCTCATTAATTTTTCCAATATGCGGCGGAAATCGTGCTTCACTCCCCGCAGGATCGATTACACTTACCCGGTTTCGATCCTTCCTGTGGATAAATCGGGAAGAATCTGTTGAGAAACACAAGATCTCTTTCTCAGTTTAGGCTATGATCCCCGGTCCCGATCGCGATCCCCGGATCCGCAGCGGGTAATAACCGCAGATAGCGGTTCGCACGTCACCCCTTTTGTGCAGGGGCTTTTCGGCTAATGCAGGGTCTTGTCGACGTGTGCCAACAATCACGATTGTTTCAGTTTTTCTTTGATATCGATTTTATGTTCGAGTGGAGTCCGCCGTGTCACTTTCGCTTTGGCAGCAGTGTCTTGCCCGATTGCAGGATGAGTTACCAGCCACAGAATTCAGCATGTGGATCCGCCCATTGCAGGCGGAACTGAGCGATAACACGCTGGCACTGTATGCGCCAAACCGTTTTGTGCTCGACTGGGTAAGGGACAAATACCTCAATAATATCAATGGACTCCTCAATGATTTTTGCGGTGCGGACGCCCCGCAGCTGCGTTTTGAGGTGGGCGCTAAGCCCGCCAGCTCGCTGCAGAAAGGGGCGGTAAGCCCGGCTGCGGCGGCCATTCCGGCGGCGCAGGTGCAGACCGCGCGCGCGGCGCCGACGATCGTGCGCCCTGGCTGGGATAATGTCCCGGCGCCGGCGGAGCCGACCTACCGCTCTAACGTTAACGTGAAACACACGTTTGATAACTTCGTCGAAGGTAAATCTAACCAGCTGGCCCGCGCGGCGGCGCGTCAGGTGGCGGATAACCCGGGCGGCGCCTACAACCCCCTGTTCCTCTATGGCGGGACGGGTCTGGGTAAAACTCACCTGCTGCACGCGGTGGGCAACGGCATTGTGGCGCGTAAGCCGAACGCGAAAGTGGTCTATATGCACTCCGAGCGTTTCGTTCAGGACATGGTTAAAGCGCTGCAGAACAACGCCATCGAAGAGTTTAAGCGTTACTACCGCTCCGTTGACGCCCTGCTGATCGATGACATTCAGTTCTTTGCCAATAAAGAACGATCCCAGGAAGAGTTTTTCCACACCTTCAATGCGCTGCTGGAAGGTAATCAGCAGATCATCCTGACGTCGGATCGTTATCCAAAAGAGATCAACGGCGTTGAGGATCGTCTAAAATCCCGCTTCGGCTGGGGGCTGACGGTGGCGATCGAGCCGCCGGAGCTGGAAACCCGCGTCGCGATCCTGATGAAAAAAGCCGACGAGAACGACATCCGCCTGCCGGGCGAAGTGGCGTTCTTTATTGCCAAGCGTCTGCGCTCGAACGTGCGTGAGCTGGAGGGGGCGCTGAATCGCGTTATCGCCAACGCCAACTTCACCGGCCGGGCGATCACCATCGATTTCGTGCGCGAAGCGCTGCGCGATCTGCTGGCGCTGCAGGAAAAACTGGTCACCATCGACAATATTCAAAAGACGGTGGCGGAGTACTACAAGATTAAGGTAGCGGATCTGCTGTCCAAACGCCGCTCCCGTTCGGTGGCGCGTCCTCGCCAGATGGCGATGGCGCTGGCCAAAGAGCTGACCAACCACAGCCTGCCGGAAATCGGCGATGCGTTTGGCGGCCGAGACCATACCACCGTGCTGCACGCCTGCCGCAAGATTGAGCAGCTGCGTGAAGAAAGCCACGACATTAAAGAAGATTTTTCCAATTTAATCAGAACATTATCCTCGTGACGCTATGAAATTTACCGTAGAACGTGAACATTTATTAAAACCGCTGCAACAGGTGAGCGGTCCGTTAGGTGGTCGTCCGACGCTGCCCATTCTCGGTAACCTGCTGCTTCAGGTCGCGGACGGCGCGCTGTCGCTGACCGGTACCGATCTTGAAATGGAGATGGTGGCGCGCGTGGCGCTGGTTCAGCCGCACGAAGCGGGCGCAACGACCGTTCCGGCACGGAAATTCTTTGATATCTGCCGCGGCCTGCCGGAAGGCGCGGAGATCGCGGTTCAGTTGGAAGGCGATCGCATGCTGGTGCGTTCCGGCCGCAGCCGCTTCTCGCTGTCGACCCTGCCCGCCGCCGATTTCCCGAATCTGGATGACTGGCAGAGTGAAGTGGAGTTTACCCTGCCGCAGGCGACCATGAAGCGTCTGATCGAAGCCACCCAGTTCTCGATGGCGCACCAGGATGTTCGTTACTACTTAAACGGCATGCTGTTTGAAACCGAAGGCAGCGAACTGCGCACGGTGGCCACCGATGGTCACCGCCTGGCGGTCTGTTCGATGCCGCTGGAAGCGTCGCTGCCGAACCATTCGGTGATCGTGCCGCGTAAAGGGGTGATTGAGCTGATGCGGATGCTCGACGGCGGCGATACCCCGCTGCGCGTGCAGATTGGCAGCAACAATATCCGCGCCCACGTTGGCGATTTTATCTTCACCTCTAAGCTGGTTGATGGCCGTTTCCCGGATTATCGCCGCGTATTGCCGAAAAATCCGGATAAACACCTCGAAGCGGGCTGCGATATTCTGAAGCAGGCTTTTGCGCGCGCGGCGATTCTCTCCAACGAAAAATTCCGCGGCGTGCGGCTGTACGTTAGCGAAAACCAGCTGAAAATCACCGCCAATAACCCGGAACAGGAAGAAGCGGAAGAGATTCTGGATGTGACCTACGCCGGAACGGAGATGGAGATTGGCTTCAACGTTAGCTATGTGCTGGATGTGCTGAATGCGCTGAAGTGCGAGAATGTACGCATTCTGCTGACGGATTCGGTGTCGAGCGTGCAGATTGAGGATGCGGCTTCCCAATCCGCAGCCTACGTTGTCATGCCTATGCGATTGTAGAATCTGCAAAGGGGCTGGTTTACTTGCCATTTCGCCTTCCGGCAGTGCTCGACAAAACGCTATGCGTTTTGGACGTCTGTAAGACGGTCCGAAGGACGAGCGGAGCGAGCAAATGCTCACGTACTTCGTGTACGCTCCGCTTTCTGCGCGCTGGCGGTAGACGAACTGGCTGCGACACCCACGCCCCTTGAATGATGACGAGCTGATATGTCGCTATCCCGACTTCTAATCAAAGATTTCCGCAATATTGAACATGCGGATCTCGCTTTATCTCCCGGCTTTAACTTCCTGGTTGGCGCGAACGGCAGCGGCAAAACCAGCGTGCTGGAAGCTATCTATACGCTTGGCCACGGCCGGGCATTTCGCAGTTTGCAAATTGGCCGAGTGATCCGCCACGAGCAGGATGCGTTTGTTCTGCATGGCCGTCTGCAGGGCGAAGAGCGGGAAACCGCCATCGGCCTGACCAAAGACAAACAGGGCGACAGCAAGGTGCGTATCGACGGCACCGACGGCCACAAAGTAGCGGAGCTGGCGCACCTGATGCCGATGCAGCTGATTACGCCGGAGGGGTTTACTTTACTCAACGGCGGCCCCAAATACAGAAGAGCATTCCTTGACTGGGGATGCTTTCATAACGAAGCCGGATTCTTCACCGCCTGGAGCAACCTGAAGCGCCTGGTCAAGCAGCGCAACGCCGCGCTGCGTCAGGTCAGCCGCTATGCCCAGCTGCGGCCTTGGGATCTGGAATTAATCCCGCTGGCGGAGCAGATCAGCCGCTGGCGTGCCGAATACAGCGCCGCTATCGTCGAAGACATGGCGGATACCTGTCAGCAATTTTTACCGGAATTCACGCTCACCTTCTCTTTCCAGCGCGGCTGGGAAAAAGAGACCGACTACGCGGAGGTGTTGGAGCGGAATTTCGAGCGCGACAGAATGTTAACCTACACCGCCCACGGCCCGCATAAAGCGGATTTTCGCATTCGCGCCGACGGGGCGCCGGTGGAAGATACCTTGTCGCGCGGGCAGCTTAAGCTGCTGATGTGCGCCCTGCGTCTGGCGCAAGGAGAGTTCCTCACCCGCGTCAGCGGGCGGCGCTGCCTGTACCTGATAGATGATTTTGCCTCGGAACTTGATGATGCCCGCCGCGGTCTGTTATCCAGCCGCCTGAAAGCGACGCAGTCGCAGGTTTTCGTCAGCGCGATCAGCGCTGAACACGTTATGGACATGTCGGACAAAAATTCGAAGATGTTCCGCGTGGAAAAAGGTAAAATAACGGATTAACCCAAGATTAAATGAGCGAGAAACGTTGATGTCGAATTCTTATGACTCCTCCAGTATCAAAGTCCTGAAAGGGCTGGATGCGGTGCGTAAGCGCCCGGGTATGTATATCGGCGACACGGATGACGGCACCGGTCTGCACCACATGGTATTCGAGGTTGTGGATAACGCTATCGACGAAGCGCTCGCGGGTTACTGCAAAGATATCGTTGTCACCATCCACAGCGATAACTCCGTCTCCGTCCAGGATGACGGCCGCGGCATCCCGACCGGCATTCACCCGGAAGAGGGCGTCTCCGCAGCGGAAGTTATCATGACCGTCCTGCACGCTGGCGGTAAATTCGATGATAACTCCTATAAAGTTTCCGGCGGTCTGCACGGCGTAGGCGTCTCGGTGGTTAACGCCCTGTCGCAGAAGCTGGAGCTGGTTATCCAGCGCGATAACAAAGTTCACAAGCAGATGTACGAACACGGTGTGCCGCAGGCACCGCTGGCCGTGACTGGCGAAACCGACAAAACCGGCACCATGGTGCGTTTCTGGCCAAGCCTGGAAACCTTCACCAATGTCACCGAATTTGAATATGACATCCTGGCGAAACGCCTGCGCGAGCTGTCGTTCCTGAACTCCGGCGTCTCTATCCGCCTGCGCGATAAGCGCGATGGCAAAGAAGACCATTTCCACTACGAAGGCGGCATCAAGGCGTTCGTTGAGTATCTCAACAAGAACAAAACGCCGATCCACCCGAATATTTTCTATTTCTCCACCGAAAAAGACGGTATCGGCGTGGAAGTGGCCCTGCAGTGGAACGACGGCTTCCAGGAAAACATCTACTGCTTTACCAACAACATTCCGCAGCGTGACGGCGGTACTCACCTCGCCGGCTTCCGCGCGGCGATGACCCGTACCCTTAACGCCTATATGGACAAAGAGGGCTACAGCAAAAAAGCGAAAGTCAGCGCCACCGGCGACGATGCGCGTGAAGGCCTGATTGCCGTGGTATCCGTGAAGGTGCCGGATCCGAAATTCTCCTCGCAGACCAAAGACAAGCTGGTCTCCTCCGAGGTGAAATCGGCGGTGGAGCAGCAGATGAACGAACTGCTGAGCGAATACCTGCTGGAAAACCCATCCGATGCGAAAATCGTGGTCGGCAAAATTATTGACGCCGCGCGCGCCCGTGAGGCCGCACGTCGCGCTCGTGAGATGACTCGTCGTAAAGGCGCGCTGGATCTGGCAGGCCTGCCGGGCAAACTGGCGGATTGCCAGGAGCGCGACCCGGCGCTGTCCGAACTGTACCTGGTGGAAGGGGACTCCGCGGGCGGCTCTGCTAAACAGGGTCGTAACCGCAAGAACCAGGCGATCCTGCCGCTGAAGGGTAAAATCCTTAACGTTGAGAAAGCCCGCTTCGATAAAATGCTCTCTTCCCAGGAAGTGGCGACGCTGATCACCGCGCTGGGCTGCGGTATCGGTCGCGATGAGTACAATCCGGATAAACTGCGCTACCACAGCATCATCATCATGACCGATGCGGACGTCGACGGCTCGCACATTCGTACCCTGCTGTTGACCTTCTTCTATCGTCAGATGCCGGAGATCGTTGAGCGCGGCCACGTCTACATTGCCCAGCCGCCGCTGTACAAAGTGAAGAAAGGCAAGCAGGAACAGTACATTAAAGACGACGAAGCGATGGTTCAGTATCAGATCTCCATCGCGCTCGACGGTGCGACCCTGCACACCAACGCCAATGCGCCGGCGCTGGCGGGCGAACCGCTGGAAAAACTGGTTGCCGAGTTCAATGCCACCCAGAAAATGATTGGCCGCATGGAGCGCCGCTTCCCGAAAGCGCTGCTGAAAGAGCTTATCTATCAGCCGACCCTGACCGAGGCCGACCTGGCGGACGAGCAGAAGGTGACCCGCTGGGTGAACACCCTGGTCTCCGAGCTGAACGAGAAAGAACAGCACGGCAGCCAGTGGAAATTCGATCTCCACGAGAACAAAGAACTGCAGCATTTTGAGCCGGTTATTCGCGTACGTACCCACGGCGTGGATACCGACTATCCGCTGGATAACGAGTTCATTATGGGGCCGGAATATCGTCGTATTTGTGCCCTGGGCGAGAAACTGCGCGGCCTGATGGAAGAAGATGCTTACATCGAGCGCGGCGAACGTCGTCAGCCGGTAGCCAGCTTCGAGCAGGCCCTGGACTGGCTGGTGAAAGAGTCCCGTCGCGGTCTCTCCATCCAGCGCTATAAAGGTCTGGGCGAGATGAACCCGGATCAGCTTTGGGAAACCACCATGGATCCGGACAGCCGTCGCATGCTGCGCGTGACCGTCAAGGATGCCATCGCTGCCGATCAGCTGTTCACCACCCTGATGGGCGATGCCGTTGAGCCGCGTCGCGCGTTTATCGAAGAGAATGCCCTGAAAGCGGCGAATATCGATATTTAAGCCGCATGTTTCCCGGTAACGAGTTTTACCGGGGCAACAGGATGTATAAGCCCGGTCGCATCGCGCGATCGGGCTTTTCTTTTGCCGCTAAAAGAGGAATCCGCTGCTGCGGTTCCATCCCCCTTTCTGGCCGACACTTTTACTGTTTTTTGAGCGGAATCGCGTTAGCATGAGGGGAGACTCATCTTACCCGGGGACCCTATGGCTATTAAACTGATTGCAATCGATATGGACGGCACGCTGCTGCTGCCCGACCATACCATCTCTCCAGCGGTGAAAGCCGCCATCGCCGCGGCGCGCGAGCGCGGTGTTAACGTGGTGCTGACCACCGGTCGCCCTTACGCTGGCGTCCACAGCTATCTGAAAGAGCTGCATATGGAGCAGCCGGGTGATTACTGCATTACCTACAATGGCGCGCTGGTGCAGAAGGCTGGTGACGGAAGCACCGTCGCGCAAACCGCGCTGAGCTATGACGACTATCGCTTCCTTGAGCAGCTCTCCCGCGAGGTCGGCTCCCACTTCCATGCGCTGGATCGCAATACGCTGTATACCGCGAACCGCGATATCAGCTACTACACCGTCCACGAATCCTATGTGGCAACCATTCCGCTGGTGTTCTGCGAAGCGGAGAAAATGGATCCTGAGATCCAGCTGCTGAAAGTGATGATGATTGATGAGCCGGCAATCCTCGACCAGGCCATCGCCCGTATTCCGGCGGAAGTGAAAGAGAAGTACACCGTGCTGAAAAGTGCGCCTTACTTCCTCGAAATACTGGATAAACGCGTCAATAAAGGCACTGGCGTGAAGTCGCTGGCCGATGCGCTGGGCATCAAGCCGGAAGAGATTATGGCGATTGGCGATCAGGAAAATGATATCGCGATGATTGAATTTGCCGGCGTCGGCGTGGCAATGGATAACGCCATTCCTGCGGTCAAAGAAGCGGCGAACTTCATTACCAAATCGAACCTTGAAGATGGCGTTGCCTTCGCCATTGAAAAATATGTTTTAGCGTAAACTTCTTTCCGGCCCGGCGTTCGCCGGGTCTGTCTTCTCTTTTTTCATGAACAGATGTTAATCCGCATTTAAATCCCTCAATCCTTGCAGGGGATTCTATAAGCTACCCGCCCTCTTTTTAGCAACTCAGAACTAACATCATACTTTTCATGAATATATACCACCGTTTGATGTTGGTTACGCTGCCATTCGCCTCTGTTCAGATTTGCGCGGCCGCGGAACCAACGGCGCCGCTCGAACCGGCGTATGCCTATCACGGCGCAGAACCCGCGGATCTGCCGGCGCCAGAAAGTCGCCAGCCTGCGGCCGCAGCATCGTCCTCGCTACTCCCTTTGCTAGGCGATGAGGCCAGAAAGCGCGGCTACGTCCTGCCGCTGCCGTTTGGCGTCAGCATTAACTATATGGATATGCGGCAGAATATTAATGTCGACAGCATAAACTTCACCGGGCTGTCGCTGGATGGCCGCAATATCGATTGCGGTAAGGATCCTGTCTGCAAGCACGCCGTGAATAACATTTTCGCTAATGGGCCGGTCTCGCTGGATAACGCTTTCCAGATTGGCGTTGGTCATACGCGGGAAAGCAGCAAAACCGAGACGCTCAAGCTGGATGCCTGGCTGCTGCCGTTTATGAACGTTTATGGCCTGGTGGGGCACACCGAAGGGCATTCAATTTCGCAGATAGCTGTCGGCCTGAAGGGACCGAACGGTAAAGTGGTGCCCCTGCCGGGGATGCAGGATCTCGACTTTCGTCTCGATTTTAAAGGTACTACCTACGGGATGGGCACCACCCTGGTGGGCGGCGTCGGCAATTGGTTTACCGTGCTGGACGCCAACTACACGCAAACGCGCTTTGATATCCTCGACGGCAGCATCGATGCGCTTACCTTTTCGCCGCGCGTTGGCTATCGTTTCAGTACGCCATCGGTCGATGCGCTGCATCTCCCCGCCGGAAAGCTAAATCTGTGGGTTGGTAGCATGTATCAGGATGTCCAGCAGGAGTTTAAAGGCAGCCTCAGCGATCTCTCGATGCCGTCGCCGATGCTGCAGAATATGGTTAATCTGGCCAACCAGGACAATAACGGTCGCTTCGATGTGAAGCAGCATCTGCAGTCGCCATGGAACGTTCTGGTGGGCGCGCAATACGAGCTGACGCAGAATTTTAATATTACTACCGAGTTTGGCTTTGCCGAACGTAACAGTTTCTTTATTGCCGGCGAGTATCGCTTTTGAGCCGACTGTTTATCACTTTTCTGCTGCTGATGGCCTGCCCGACAGGCAGCCAGGCCGAGGCGCTCAGCCGCGAGAAAATCGACGGCTGGCTGCAGCATCTCGGCGCCAGCGATAAGTTCGACGCCAGCAAAGGCATCGACTGGGGCGTGATGCCCGGTCCGTTCTATACGCCGGAACTAGGGTTGGGCATTGGCACCGCTGTCGTCGGCCTGTATCGTCCCGACCCGCAGGATACCACCAGCCAGAACTCGACCCTGACGCTCAGCGGCTACGCCAGCTCTACCGGCGCCTTTGGCCTCAGCGTGAAAAACTACACCTTTTTCGATCGTGATCTGTGGCGCGTTTTTGTCGACGGGTCGATAGCCAATACGCCCACTTATTATTGGGGGCAGGGTTTTCATGCCGGGGATAAAGACAATGAAAAAGAGAAGTATACCGCCCAGGTACTGACCCTGCGACCCACCCTTTATCGGCAGCTTATCGATCATGTTTATCTCGGGGCGGGATGGTCGCTGGCGGCGCAGAATGCCGATGAGATGGACCATGACGATCGGCCGAAGATAGAAAACACTCCGCAGGGACCGTCGGTATTCAGCTCCGGCGCCAGCATCGATATCAACTGGGACGATCGCGACTTTGTCCCTAACCCGCGCCGGGGTCAGTATGCCAACCTCCGCTATACCCACTATGCGCCCGGATTAGGTAGCGATACCCGCTTTGAGGAATTTCAGCTGCACTATAGCCATTATCATGCCCTGAGCGAGAAAAGCGTGCTCGCCTGGGAGGCCGATGGCGCCTTCACCCAGGGCGAGGTACCGTGGAGCATGATGCCGCTGCTCGGCAGCGATGAACGGATGCGCGGCTACTACCAGGGGCGCTACCGGGATAAAAAGGTCGTCAGCGGTCAGCTGGAATATCGCCGGCAGCTCACCTGGCGGCACGGGATTGTCGCCTGGGCCGGGGCGGGAACCATGGGGCCCTCACTGTCGTCGCTGAATAATGGCCGCTGGCTGCCTTCGGCGGGCGTTGGCTACCGCTTTGAATTCAAACCTCGCGTTAATGTTCGCCTCGACTACGGTATCGGCAATGGCAGCAGCGGCTTTTACTTCCAGGTCGGCGAAGCGTTTTAACGCCTCCTCCCCTTAATTTTCTCTCTTATCGCCTCTTGTCAGGGCCGCTGCGCTTTAATTTTCATGAATTGTTCTTTTTGTGATCCAAATTGTAGTACAACAAAATAATGTTGTACTACATTACGCTCATGTTGATAACGTACAGCATCACGTTAGTAGTACAAACATGAGGCGAAATTCAGCAGCGACGGTAAAGTAGAGCAGTACACATAGAGCACAAGGACTCTCCATGACTCTCAATAAGACCGATCGCATTGTGATCTCGCTGGGCAAACAGATCGTCAGCGGTAAATACGTCCCGGGTTCGGCGCTTCCGGCCGAAGCGGAACTCTGTGAGGAGTTTGAAACCTCGCGCAACATCATCCGCGAAGTGTTTCGTTCCCTGATGGCGAAGCGGCTGATTGAAATGAAGCGCTATCGCGGCGCGTTTGTCGCTCCCAGAAACCAGTGGAACTACCTCGACACCGAGGTGCTGCAGTGGGTACTGGAAAATGACTATGACCCGCGTCTTATCAGCGCGATGAGTGAAGTGCGCAACCTGGTTGAACCCGCCATTGCCCGTTGGGCGGCGGAACGCGCCACCTCAAGCGATCTGGCGGAAATCGAGTCGGCGCTCAATGACATGATCGCCAACAACCAAAACCGGGATGCCTTTAACGAAGCGGATATTCGCTACCACGAGGCGGTGCTGCAGTCAGTACATAACCCGGTTTTGCAGCAGCTTAGCGTGGCGATCAGTTCGCTGCAGCGGGCGGTATTTGAACGGACCTGGATGGGCGATGAAGGCAACATGCCGAAAACCCTCCAGGAACATAAAGCGCTATTTGACGCCATTCGGCATCAGGATAGCGACGCGGCGGAGCAGGCAGCGTTGACGATGATCGCCAGCTCGACACGAAGGCTTAAGGAAATCACATGACGGCTCGCTACATCGCAATAGATTGGGGATCGACGAATTTACGCGCCTGGCTTTATCAGGGCGAAGAATGTCTGGAAAGCAGGCAATCTGAAGCAGGCGTAACGCGCCTGAATGGTCGCTCTCCCGCTGCGGTGTTAGCGGAAATCACCCAGCACTGGCGCGATGGCGCCACACCGGTGGTGATGGCAGGGATGGTCGGCAGCAACGTGGGCTGGAAAATCGCCCCTTATTTGCCACTTCCTGCCGCGTTCTCGGATATTGGCCAGCAGTTAACTGCCGTTGGCGACAATATCTGGATAATACCCGGCCTTTGCGTTTCCCGTGACGATAACCATAACGTCATGCGTGGGGAAGAAACGCAGCTGCTGGGCGCACGCGCCTTAGCCCCTTCGTCTGTCTACGTGATGCCGGGAACCCACTGCAAGTGGGTACTGGCCGATCGCCGGCAAATTCACGATTTTCGTACCGTTTTGACCGGTGAATTGCATCATCTGTTGCTTCAGCACTCGCTGGTGGGCGCCGGCTTACCGCCGCAGGAAACGTCCGCTGCCGCATTCGCGGCAGGTCTGCAGCGCGGTATCAACAACCCCGCCGTCCTGCCGCAGCTGTTTGAAGTTCGCGCTTCGCACGTGCTGGGCGCGCTGCCTCGCGAGCAGGTTAGCGAATTTCTTTCCGGCCTGCTGATTGGCGCTGAAGTTGCCACCCTCAGCGACACATTCGCCGGACAGCAGGCGATCAGTCTCGTCGCTGGGTCATCGTTAACATCCCGCTATCAGCAGGCATTCGCCGCCATTGGCCGCGAAGTCAGCGCGGTTGCGGGCGATACGGCATTTCAGACAGGAATAAGGAGCATCGCTTATGCAGTGGCAAACTAACCTTCCAATTATCGCTATCCTGCGCGGTATTACGCCAGACGAGGCGCTGGCTCACGTTGGCGCCGTTATCGACGCCGGTTTCGACGCGGTTGAAATCCCGCTGAATTCGCCGCAGTGGGAGAAAAGTATTCCGCAGGTCGTAGACGCTTACGGCGAGCAGGCGCTTATCGGCGCGGGCACGGTGCTGCAACCGGAGCAGGTCGACAGGCTGGCGGCCATGGGCTGTCGGCTGATTGTGACGCCAAACATTCAACCGGAAGTGATCCGGCGAGCGGTGGGTTACGGCATGACCGTGTGTCCAGGCTGCGCCACCGCCAGCGAAGCCTTCAGCGCCTTGGATGCCGGTGCGCAGGCGCTAAAAATTTTCCCGTCATCGGCTTTTGGCCCGGATTACATCAAAGCGTTGAAAGCCGTGCTGCCGCCCGAGGTTCCGGTCTTTGCCGTTGGCGGCGTGACGCCGGAAAACCTGGCGCAGTGGATTAATGCCGGTTGTGTGGGGGCTGGGCTGGGTAGCGATCTCTATCGCGCCGGCCAGCCGGTTGAACGTACCGCGCAGCAGGCAGCCGCATTCGTAAAAGCGTATCGAGAGGCAGTGAAATGAAAATAACCAATATCACCACGTACCGTTTACCTCCGCGTTGGATGTTCCTGAAGATTGAAACCGATGAAGGCATTGTCGGCTGGGGCGAACCGGTGATTGAAGGGCGCGCCCGCACGGTGGAGGCGGCCGTTCATGAATTTGGCGACTACCTGATTGGCCAGGATCCGGCGCGGATTAACGACCTGTGGCAGGTAATGTACCGCGGCGGCTTTTATCGCGGCGGCCCGATTATGATGAGCGCCATCGCCGGTATTGACCAGGCGCTATGGGATATTAAAGGTAAGGTTCTGAATGCCCCGGTCTGGCAACTGATGGGCGGGCTGGTGCGTGACAAAATTAAAGCCTACAGCTGGGTGGGCGGCGACCGCCCCGCCGAAGTAATTGACGGGATTAAGAAGCTGCGCGGCATTGGTTTCGACACCTTTAAATTAAACGGCTGCGAAGAGATGGGGCTCATCGATAATTCCCGCGCGGTTGACGCGGCGGTGAATACCGTGGCGCAAATCCGCGAAGCGTTTGGCAATGAAATTGAGTTTGGTCTCGATTTTCACGGCCGCGTTAGCGCGCCGATGGCTAAGGTATTAATTAAAGAGCTGGAGCCATATCGCCCATTATTTATTGAGGAACCGGTATTAGCCGAGCAGGCGGAATATTATCCGCGGCTGGCGGCGCAAACGCATATTCCCATTGCCGCCGGCGAACGTATGTTCTCGCGCTTTGAATTTAAACGGGTACTGGAAGCGGGCGGGGTGGCTATTTTACAACCCGATCTGTCGCACGCAGGCGGTATTACCGAATGCTATAAAATTGCCGGCATGGCGGAAGCCTATGACGTTGGGCTGGCGCCGCACTGTCCGCTGGGGCCGATCGCGCTGGCAGCCTGTCTGCACGTTGATTTCGTTTCGCATAACGCGGTCTTCCAGGAGCAGAGCATGGGGATCCATTACAACAAAGGCGCCGAACTGCTTGATTTTGTGAAAAACAAAGAAGATTTCAATATGGAAGGCGGCTTCTTTAAACCTCTGATGAAGCCGGGGCTGGGCGTGGAAATTGATGAGGCCCGCGTGATTGAGTTAAGTAAAAACGCTCCGGACTGGCGAAATCCGTTGTGGCGGTATGAGGATGGATCTGTCGCCGAATGGTAAATGCGCGTCATACTTCGCACTGGTGATGCGTTGGCTGCATTTTCTTACCCTGGTCACATACTATTGTATGCTCCCAGGGATGCGAAAATTTGCCGCCTTTCCCCAGCACGAATTATTTAGCGCATCGCAACATAGTTATTAATAAAAAACAAAAACACCCTCTGTAAATTACCGGGCATGGTGAGCGGCTTCGCTATGCCCAAAATCTGGAGACAGATTGCGATGGATATTTCAGTTACCGCTGTAAAAACCGGGCGTCGCCGTTATCTGACGCTCATCATGATCTTTATTACCGTGGTTATTTGTTATGTAGACCGTGCCAACCTCGCCGTCGCCTCGGCGCATATTCAGGAGGAGTTTGGTATTAGCAAAGCGGAAATGGGCTACGTATTTTCCGCCTTTGCCTGGCTGTATACCCTCTGCCAGATCCCTGGCGGTTGGTTCCTTGACCGCGTGGGATCCAGGCTTACCTACTTTATCGCTATATTTGGCTGGTCGGTGGCGACGTTGCTACAAGGCTTCGCCACCGGTTTAATGTCGCTTATCGGTTTACGCGCCATTACCGGCATCTTCGAAGCGCCAGCCTTCCCGACCAACAACCGCATGGTGACCAGCTGGTTCCCGGAGCACGAGCGCGCTTCCGCCGTCGGGTTTTATACCTCGGGGCAATTTGTGGGTCTGGCTTTCCTCACGCCGCTGCTGATCTGGATCCAGGAGCTATTGAGCTGGCACTGGGTGTTTATCGTTACCGGCGGTATCGGCATTATCTNNGCATTATCTGGTCGCTGATCTGGTTCAAGGTTTATCAACCGCCGCGCCTGACTAAAAGCATCAGTAAAGCCGAACTCGACTATATCCGCGACGGCGGCGGCCTGGTGGATGGCGATGCGCCGGTGAAGAAAGAGGCGCGGCAACCGTTATCGAAAGCGGACTGGAAGCTGGTTTTTCACCGCAAGCTGGTTGGCGTTTACCTTGGACAGTTCGCGGTAACCTCGACGCTGTGGTTCTTCCTGACCTGGTTTCCGAACTACTTAACCCAGGAAAAAGGCATCACCGCGCTGAAGGCCGGCTTTATGACCACGGTGCCCTTCCTCGCCGCGTTTTTTGGCGTCCTGCTGTCTGGTTGGCTGGCGGATAAGCTGGTGAAAAAAGGCTACTCGCTGGGCGTGGCGCGCAAAACGCCGATCATCTGTGGACTGTTGATCTCCACCTGCATCATGGGGGCAAACTACACCAACGACCCCATCTGGATCATGGCGCTGATGGCGCTGGCGTTCTTCGGTAACGGTTTTGCGTCTATCACCTGGTCGCTGGTCTCCTCCCTGGCGCCGATGCGCCTGATCGGCCTGACCGGCGGGGTGTTTAACTTTGTTGGCGGCCTGGGCGGCATCACCGTCCCGCTGGTGATTGGCTATCTGGCGCAGGATTACGGCTTTGGCCCGGCGCTGGTTTATATCTCCGTGGTGGCGTTAATAGGCGCGCTGTCTTATATCCTGCTGGTCGGCGATGTGAAACGTGTAGGCTAATTTTTTGCGATACGCTACCCTGATGCGTAAGTCTCGCATCAGGGTATCGTCATGAAACAAGTCACTTTTGCTCCCCGTCATCACCAGCTTACCAATATTAATACCTGGACTCCCGACAGCCAGTGGCTGGTATTCGACGTTCGTCCGTCCGGCGCATCGTTTACCGGCGAAACCATTGAGCGAGTGAACGTAAACAGCGGTACTGTGGAGACCATTTATCGTGCCACGCAGGGCGCGCACGTGGGCGTGGTAACCGTGCATCCAACCCAGGAGCGCTATGTGTTTATTCATGGCCCCGAGCGGCCGGATGCGCAGTGGCAGTATGATTTTCATCATCGCCGCGGGGTGGTGGCCTTTCAGGGGGCTGTCGAGAATCTGGACGCCATGGACATTACCCCCCCCTACACGCCCGGCGCGCTGCGCGGCGGCAGCCACGTCCATGTCTATAGCCCCAACGGTCAGTTTGTCAGTTTTACCTACAACGATCACGTGCTGCACGAGCGCGATCCGGCGCTGGATCTGCGCAACGTCGGCGTGGCGGCGCCCTATGGACCCGTGACGCCGCAGGGACAGCATCCGCGCGAATATGGCGGCAGCCACTGGTGCGTGCTGGTAAGCCGCACGACGCCGGCACCCGCGCCGGGCAGCGATGAGATTAATCGCGCCTATGAGGAGGGCTGGGTCGGGAACCATACTCTGGCGTTTATTGGCGATACGCTGGCGGAAAATGGCGATAAAGTGCCTGAGCTGTTTATTGTCGATCTGCCGCAGGATGAAGCCGGCTGGAAGCAGCCTGGCGGGGCGCCGCTGGCCGGTACCGCAACCACAATGCCGGCGCCGCCGGCGGGCGTCAGCCAGCGTCGTTTGACCTTCACCCACCATCGCCGCTACCCGGGACTGGTGAACGTCCCGCGCCACTGGGTGCGCGCCAATCCCCAGGCGACGGCGATAGCCTTTCTGATGCGCGACGACGCCGGCGTAGTGCAGCTGTGGCTTATTTCCCCGCAGGGGGGCGAGCCGCGGCAGTTGACGCATCACGCGTCGGGTATCCAGTCGGCGTTTAACTGGCATCCGTCGGGAGAGTGGCTGGGTTTTGCGCTGGAGGATCGGATTGCCTGCTGCCATGCCGGTACGGGAGATATCACCTTTTTAACCGATACGCATGCGCATGCGCCCTCGGCGGACGCGATCGTCTTTTCGCCAGACGGTAAACAGATTGCCTGGATGGAGGAGGTGGACGGTTATCGTCAGCTGTGGGTTACGCAGACCGGACGATAACTTACTGGGCAGGCATCGGCGCTGGCGGGATCACCGAGTTGGTCGCCAGCGTAGCCTTCTCGCTCTTTTCGACCCGAGATTTGATTGAGCTGTCGGTGCGGAACATATCCCACGGCAGCAGCAGGGTATCCATGACGGCGGTGAACGGCATGTCCAGCGCCACCAGCGATTTCACACCCCAGTTGGTATCGCTGTCCCCAAGCGTTTGCGCACTGGAGCGCGTGCCCGGATAGGTTCCCTCTTTGCCACCGGTATGTGACATTACGCTGGAGCAACCGCTCAGGCTTATTATCCCGCTGAACAGGACCAGCTTTAACAGTCGTCTGCTTTTCATTGTTCTTCCATTGTCGTTTCGGGCGTTGAGATAACCTTTCAGCGGTTATATCGGGCCATCCCGTGAATGCATAGTGTTATTGCGCCGCACTGTGGCGGGCATCGCACTTTGCTTTTTGTGCTCCTCCACCCAGTCTAAGCAATCATCGATAAACTGCAAAAAAAATTGCCCTCAATCCCTTGAAAAGCACGGGGAGAAACCCATTTTATAGGTGTAACCCACTGAGAATACGCCTGAGGGGTATTCCGGATTACCGCGGCCTGTCCACGATGGAAGGTCATTTGATTCTCGCTGATTTTCAGGAGCTATTTACTATGCGTAACTTCGATCTTTCCCCGCTATATCGTTCAGCCATTGGTTTCGACCGCCTGTTCAACCTGCTGGAAAACAATCAAAGCCAGAGCAACGGCGGCTACCCTCCGTATAACGTCGAGCTGGTAGACGAAAACCACTATCGCATCGCTATCGCGGTGGCTGGCTTTGCTGAAAGCGAGCTGGAGATCACTGCCCAGGACAATCTGCTGATCGTCAAAGGCGCCCACGCCGCCGAGCAGAAAGAGCGGACCTACCTGTATCAGGGGATCGCCGAGCGCAACTTCGAGCGCAAATTCCAGCTGGCGGAAAACATTCACGTCCGCGGCGCCAACCTGGTGAACGGCCTGCTGTATATCGATCTGGAACGGGTGATCCCGGAAGCGAACAAGCCGCGCCGCATCGAAATCAACTAATTGTCCGTTTCAGGCCGCGTGGCGGCCTGATGTAACAACCTGCTCGCCGTCAGGGAGCAGATGCGAATTTACAGAATTCGCAGGTATTCACTCGCTTCTTAGAAGGAGAAAACAGTATGCGTAACTACGATTTATCCCCCCTGCTGCGTCAATGGATCGGTTTTGACAAACTGGCCAGCGCCCTGCAAACCGCCGGTGAAAGCCAAAGCTTCCCGCCCTATAACATCGAAAAAAGCGACGATAACCACTACCGCATTACCCTTGCGCTGGCCGGTTTCCGTCAGGAAGATCTGGATATTCAACTGGAAGGCACCCGTCTGGTGGTGAAAGGCACGCCGCAGCAGCCGGAAAAAGAGACCACATGGCTGCACCAGGGGTTGGTGAGCCAGGCCTTCAGCCTGAGCTTCACCCTCGCCGACAACATGGAGGTCTCTGGCGCGACCTTCACCAATGGCCTGCTGCATATCGATCTGACCCGCAATGAGCCTGAGCAGATCGCCCCGCAGCGTATCGCCATCAGCGAACGACCGGCATTAAATAGTTAATTAAGCGAATAACTTATAAGGCCCCGATTTTCGGGGCTTTTTTGTGTGCGAGAGCACAATAAACTTCCTTGCTGCAACGGGTGTTTCAGTTTAAAAAACAATCAACTTTGGGACTCACTCAAACAAGGATACGTTATGAACGAACAGCAGCCATTTGAAGCGATTAGAAAGAGCGATGAGGCGGGGCGGGAGTATTGGTCTGCCCGCAACCTTGGTCCCCTGCTTGACTATAAAGAGTGGCGGAATTTTTATAAGGTCATTGCAAAAGCGATAATTTGATGTGAGGCGAGTGGTCATCCCTCGGCAGACCATTTTGTTGAAACCAACAAAATGGTCGAATTAGGTTCTGGCGCCAGCAGGAATCTTGAAGATTTCCACCTCTCACGCTACGCCTGCTATCTGGTAGTGCAAAATGGCGATCCGTCGAAACCGGTGATTGCTGCGGGGCAAACGTACTTTGCCTTGCAAACCCGGCGCCAGGAATTGCAAGATGATCAAATATTTAAGTCTCTACGAGAGGATGAAAAGCGACTGTTCCTGCGCAATGAGCTCAAAGAGCATAATAAACATCTGGTTGAAACGGCCCAACGTGCTGGTGTTGAGACGACTCTTGATTTTGCTGTCTTTCAAAACCATGGTTATAAAGGTCTCTATGGTGGTCTTGACCAAAAAGCAATCCATGAGCGTAAGGGCCTAAAGAAAAGCCAAAAAATACTCGACTATATGGGATCGACTGAGCTCGCGGCCAACCTGTTTCGTGCTACCCAAACGGAAGAAAAACTACGTCGGGACGCGGTTGATTCGAAGCAACTCGCCAACAAAACGCATTATGACGTAGGGCAAAAAGTACGCCAGACTATTAAAGACCTGGGTGGCACTATGCCTGAAGCACTTCCTTCCCCGGAGAAAAGTATTCAGCAACTCACTATCGTAGCGAAAAATAAGAACGCGCCTGAGTAGCGTATCTTACTCCATGATTATTGTGCGCCAGGCAGCATACAATCCGCCTGGCCGCGGTCATAATCCCTGTTAATAATAATGTTATTCACAGGGACGGTACCATGAGTGAGATAGCATTGACGGTCAGCGTGCTGGCGCTGGTGGCGGTGGTTGGGTTGTGGATCGGCAATGTCAAAATCCGCGGCGTCGGCTTTGGCATTGGCGGCGTCCTGTTTGGCGGGATTATCGTCGGCCACTTTGTCGATCAGGCGGGCGTCGCCCTCAGCAGCCCGATGCTGCATTTTATTCAGGAATTCGGCTTGATCCTGTTCGTCTACACCATCGGTATTCAGGTGGGGCCGGGCTTTTTCGCCTCGCTGCGGGTCTCAGGCCTGCGGCTCAATCTGTTCGCTATCCTTATCGTTATCCTCGGCGGCCTGGTGACCGCGGTGCTGCATAAGCTGTTCAATATTCCTCTCCCGGTGGTGCTCGGTATCTTCTCCGGTGCGGTGACCAACACGCCGGCGCTGGGGGCCGGGCAGCAAATTCTGCGCGATCTCGGCGTACCGTTCGAGGTGGTCGATCAAATGGGGATGAGCTACGCGATGGCGTATCCGTTCGGCATCTGCGGCATTCTGCTGACCATGTGGCTGGTGCGTCTGTTCTTTCGCATCAATATCGAGAAAGAGGCCCAGCGGTTTGAGGCGAGCAGCGGTAACGGCCACGCCCATTTACACACCATCAACGTGCGGGTGGAAAACCCCAACCTCAACCAGATGGCGATTCAGGATGTGCCGATGCTCAACAACGACAACATCGTCTGTTCGCGGCTGAAGCGTGGCGAGCTGTTGATGGTGCCTGCGCCGGGCACTCTTATCCAGGCTGGCGACCTGCTGCACCTGGTGGGGCGACCTGAGGATTTGCACAATGCACAGCTGGTGATAGGCCAGGAGGTGGCGACCTCGCTGTCGACGCGCGGCACCGATCTGAAAGTGGAGCGGGTGGTGGTCACTAACGAAAAAGTGCTGGGGAAGAAAATACGCGATCTGCACGTCAAACAGCGCTATGACGTAGTGATCTCCCGGCTTAACCGGGCAGGCGTCGAGCTGGTAGCCAGCAGCAGCGCCAGCCTGCAGTTTGGTGACATCCTCAACCTGGTCGGCCGTCCGGAGGCAATTGACGCCGTGGCCGCCGAACTGGGTAACGCTCAGCAGAAGCTGCAGCAGGTCCAGATGCTGCCGGTGTTTATCGGCATCGGACTCGGGGTACTGCTGGGATCTATCCCGTTGTTTATTCCCGGCTTCCCTGCCGCACTGAAGCTGGGACTGGCCGGTGGGCCGCTGATTATGGCGCTGATCCTTGGGCGTATCGGCAGTATCGGCAAGCTGTACTGGTTTATGCCGCCGAGCGCCAACCTGGCGCTGCGCGAGCTGGGGATCGTGCTGTTTCTGGCGGTGGTCGGGCTAAAATCGGGGGGTGACTTTGTCGCCACCCTGACCCAGGGCGATGGTCTGAGCTGGATCGCTTACGGTATTTTCATCACCGCCATCCCGCTGCTGACGGTGGGCATCCTCGCGCGCATGCTGGCGAAAATGAACTATCTGACGCTGTGCGGCATGCTGGCCGGCTCCATGACTGACCCGCCGGCGCTGGCCTTCGCCAACAACCTGCACGCCACCAGCGGCGCAGCGGCGCTCTCTTACGCCACCGTCTATCCGCTGGTGATGTTCCTGCGCATTATCACCCCGCAGCTACTCGCCGTGCTGTTCTGGGGACTGAGCTAGCGGGCTTTGCGCCTGGACGCGGCGCAGGTGATAGTCCACCTGATACTCGCTGGCGTTGCGGAACATGACCGAATAGTTAAGAAACTCGCCGCTGTCGCTGTAGGAAAGGGAGGTAATACGCAGCAGCGGCGTCTGCTCCGGGACGTTCATTGAGCGCGCCAGCTGCTTGTCCGCCAGCACCGGCGTCAGCGTTTCATAGTTCCCGCTGATGATGATCCCGCACTCCTTCTCAATATAATCAAATTTCGACCCTTCCAGATGGCTCAGCGACAGGTTGCGGAACAGCTTCACCGGCATATAGCTATCCTCCAGCATCAGCGGCTTGCCGTCGACGTAGCGCACCCGCCGTGAGAAGTAGATCCGTTCATCAATTTTAATCCGCAGCAGACTGGCGATGGCCGGCGGGGCGGGCATCACCTCGAAGGCCAGCACCTGACTCACCACCTCTTTACCCTGCTTGCGCAGCACTTCCGCCAGGCCGGTCAGATTGCTGGTTTCATGATGGACGTCTTTACGCGCCACGTAAGTTCCCGAGCCGTGGCGACGCACAACCA
Source organism: Klebsiella sp. 28 (assembly GCF_018223905.1). Taxonomy (NCBI): domain Bacteria; kingdom Pseudomonadati; phylum Pseudomonadota; class Gammaproteobacteria; order Enterobacterales; family Enterobacteriaceae; genus Klebsiella; species Klebsiella sp. 28. The sequence goes on along the minus strand of NZ_JAGRQY010000018.1, from coordinate 2,601 downwards.
ATCCCCAGTCCACCAGCAGATCGATGGCTTTGCGAATAGTCATGCGCGCCACCCCGAACTCCTCGGCCAGTTTTTTCTCTCCTGGTAGCGGGCTGCCGATGGCGAAGTCGGCGGAATTCAGCCGCAGCCGCAGGCGGTCAGCAATGGATTTGTAGATCACCAGTAGTCCTCTTGTGCAGGAAAAGGGGATGTCGCTTTATGCTCTTTTTTCTAAAAAAGTTGTTTAATTACATTCGATTAAGAAACATTCATTTAGTTAATTTCGATGCCTGACTTATCGATGTCTAACTTTTGTTATCGAAGTAGACAACTTTGGCCAAATTAAAACCATGAATGGGATCACGAATCGCAACGGCGCGGCATGTTGTCGGACGGGCAAATTTTTATTCTCCAGTCAGGCCGGTAATCAAGAAAAAGAAGGCCACTCACCCTACGAGTTGTTACATGAGGATTTCCCAATGCTCAGTCAAATACAACGCTTTGGCGGCGCCATGTTTACCCCGGTTTTGTTGTTTCCTTTTGCCGGGATCGTGGTCGGTATCGCCATCATGCTGCGCAACCCGATGTTCGTCGGCGAAGCGCTGACCGCACCCGACAGCCTGTTTGCCCAGATCGTTCACATCATTGAGGAGGGCGGCTGGACCGTCTTTCGTAATATGCCGCTGATTTTCGCCGTCGGTCTGCCGATCGGCCTGGCGAAACAGGCCCAGGGCCGGGCCTGTCTGGCGGTGCTGGTGAGCTTTCTCACCTGGAACTATTTTATCAACGCCATGGGGATGACCTGGGGCCACTTCTTCGGCGTCGATTTTTCCGCTGAACCCACGGCCGGCAGCGGCCTGACGATGATTGCCGGGATTAAAACCCTCGACACCAGCATTATCGGCGCCATCGTCATCTCCGGTCTGGTGACGGCCCTGCACAATCGCTATTTCGATAAACCCCTGCCGGTATTCCTCGGCATCTTTCAGGGTTCATCGTTTGTGGTCATTGTCGCCTTCCTCGCGATGATCCCTTGCGCCTGGCTGACCCTGCTCGGCTGGCCAAAGGTCCAGCTGGGTATTGAATCGCTGCAGGCCTTTCTGCGCTCAGCCGGGGCGCTTGGGGTGTGGGTTTACATCTTCCTTGAGCGCATCCTGATCCCCACCGGCCTGCACCACTTCGTCTATGGCCCGTTCATCTTTGGCCCGGCTGTGGTGGAGGGCGGACTGCAGGTCTACTGGGCAGAGCATCTGCAGGCGTTCAGTCAGAGTACGGAACCGCTGAAGACGCTGTTCCCGGAGGGCGGCTTTGCCCTGCACGGTAACTCGAAAGTGTTTGGGTCGGTGGGGATTGCGCTGGCGCTCTATTTCACCGCCGCGCCGGAAAACCGCGTCAAGGTCGCCGGCCTGCTGATCCCCGCCACCCTGACCGCGATGCTGGTCGGGATCACTGAGCCGCTGGAGTTCACCTTCCTCTTCATCTCGCCGCTGCTGTTCGCCGTTCACGCGGTGCTGGCGGCGACCATGGCGACGGTGATGTACATCTGCGGGGTGGTAGGCAACTTCGGCGGCGGCCTGCTCGATCAATTCTTGCCGCAAAACTGGATCCCAATGTTCCATCACCACGCTTCGATGATGTTCATTCAGATAGGCATCGGCCTCTGTTTCACCGCCCTCTACTTCGTAGTCTTCCGTACCCTGATCCTGCGTCTGAACCTGAAGACGCCTGGCCGGGAAGAGAGCGAAATCAAGCTCTACAGCAAGGCCGATTACCAGGCGGCACGAGGTAAAACCACGGCCGCCGCCGCGCCAGAGACCCGGCTGGGTCAGGCCGCTGGCTTCCTGCAGGCCCTCGGCGGCGCCGACAACATTGAAAGCATCAACAACTGCGCCACCCGACTGCGCATCGCGCTGGTCGATATGGCGAAAACGCAAAGTGACGACGTCTTTAAAGCGCTGGGCGCCCACGGGGTAGTACGCCGCGGCAACGGGATTCAGGTCATCGTCGGCCTGCACGTTCCCCAGGTGCGCGACCAGCTGGAAAACCTGATGAAAGATTCTCTTTCGACCGAACATACCACCATGACGGAGGCAGTATCATGAAAAAATTCTCAGTTGTTATCGCAGGCGGCGGCAGCACCTTCACCCCGGGCATTGTCCTGATGCTGCTGGCAAACCAGGATCGTTTTCCGCTGCGGTCGCTGAAATTTTACGACAACGACGGCGCGCGTCAGGAGACCATCGCCGAGGCGTGCAAAGTGATCCTCAAAGAGCAGGCGCCGGAGATTGAGTTCAGCTATACCACCGATCCGCAGGCGGCGTTTACCGATGTTGATTTTGTCATGGCGCATATCCGCGTCGGGAAATATCCGATGCGTGAACAAGATGAGAAAATCCCGCTACGCCACGGCGTACTGGGCCAGGAGACCTGCGGACCGGGCGGGATCGCCTACGGTATGCGCTCTATCGGCGGCGTGCTGGAGCTGGTGGATTATATGGAAAAATATTCGCCGAACGCCTGGATGCTTAACTACTCCAACCCGGCGGCGATTGTGGCGGAAGCCACTCGTCGTCTGCGGCCGAACGCCAAAATCCTCAACATCTGCGATATGCCGATCGGCAT
>NZ_JAGRQY010000179.1:0-12230 GCF_018223905.1 Klebsiella sp. 28 | reverse complement strand
TCGCCGCAGAGTTTGCCGCCGACCACCAGCCAGGTGCTGGCGGCCCGCAGCCACCTGCAGCGCAGTCAGGGAGCAACCACCCCAAAAAAGAGTGAACCGGCAGCCGCTACCCGCGCGCGGCCGGTGAATAACGCTGCGCTGGAGCGACTGAGTTCGATTACCGAGCGCGTCCAGGCTCGTCCGGCCGCGGCCGCGCTGGAGCAGGCCCCGGCGAAGAAAGAGGCCTATCGCTGGAAGGCGACGACGGTGGTGGAAGAGAGCAAAGTCGAAGTCGCCACGCCCAAAGCGCTGAAAAAGGCGCTGGAGCATGAGAAGACGCCGGAGCTGGCGGCCAAGCTCGCCGAAGAAGCGGTCGAGCGCGACAGCTGGGCGGCGGAAGTGAGCCAGCTGGCGGTACCGAAGCTGGTCGAGCAGGTGGCGCTCAACGCGTGGAAAGAGCAGGAGGGCAGCCGCGTCTGTCTGCATCTGCGTCCCAGCCAGCGCCACCTCAATTCCGCAAGCGCGCAGCAAAAGCTGGCTGAAGCGCTGGGGGTGTTGTACGGTACGCCGGTTGAATTGACCATCGTGGAAGACGATAATCCCGCGATGCGTACGCCGCTGGAGTGGCGGCAGGCTATTTATGAAGAGAAGCTCGCGCAGGCGCGCGAAGCCATTATCGCGGATAATAACATTCAGACCCTGCGTCGTTTCTTCGACGCCGATCTGGATGAAGAGAGTATTCGCCCCATTTGAATGCCAGTCTGACTGGCATTCAGTACCTTTAACGATGACTGACTGAGAGAGAAGCCTATGTTTGGTGGAAAAGGCGGCCTGGGTAACCTGATGAAGCAGGCCCAGCAGATGCAAGAAAAAATGCAGAAGATGCAGGAAGAGATCGCTCAGCTGGAAGTAACCGGCGAATCCGGCGCGGGTCTGGTGAAAGTGACCATTAACGGCGCGCACAACTGCCGCCGTGTGGAGATCGACCCAAGCCTGCTGGAAGACGACAAAGAGATGCTCGAAGATCTGGTGGCTGCCGCGTTCAACGACGCCGCGCGCCGTATCGAAGAGACCCAGAAAGAGAAGATGGCTTCCGTTTCTGCCGGTATGCAACTGCCGCCAGGCTTCAAGATGCCGTTCTGATGCAAACCAGCCCGCTGTTAACTCAGCTTATGGAAGCGCTGCGCTGTCTGCCGGGCGTCGGCCCGAAGTCAGCGCAGCGCATGGCGTTTACCCTGCTGCAGCGCGATCGCAGCGGCGGGATGCGCCTGGCGCAGGCGCTGACGCGTGCGATGTCGGAGATCGGCCACTGCGCCGATTGCCGCACCTTCACCGAGCAGGAGGTGTGCAATATCTGCAGCAACCCGCGTCGCCAGGAAAATGGCCAGATCTGCGTGGTAGAGAGTCCGGCGGACATCTATGCCATTGAGCAGACCGGGCAGTATTCCGGCCGCTACTTCGTGCTGATGGGGCACCTGTCGCCGCTCGACGGCATCGGGCCTGATGACATCGGGCTCGATCGCCTGGAGCAACGGCTGGAGGCGGAGTCGATCACCGAGGTGATCCTCGCCACCAACCCGACCGTTGAGGGCGAGGCGACGGCCAACTACATCGCAGAGCTGTGCGCGCAGTATGGCGTCGACGCCAGCCGAATCGCCCACGGCGTGCCGGTGGGCGGCGAGCTGGAGATGGTCGACGGCACCACGCTGTCCCACTCCCTGGCCGGTCGCCACAAGATTACTTTCTGAACAAATGGAGGCGGCCTTCGCCGCCTCCGCTTGAAAAATTTCCCCGCTGTCCCCATCTCCCACTCAACGGTTTTTTACCCATTTAAAATGGCATTGTTGAGGTTGAATCAGATGAAAGGACAAGAAACTCGTGGTTTTCAGTCAGAAGTAAAACAGCTTCTGCACCTGATGATCCATTCCCTCTATTCCAACAAAGAAATCTTTCTGCGTGAGCTGATTTCCAACGCCTCTGATGCGGCCGATAAGCTGCGTTTCCGCGCGCTGTCGCAGCCGGATTTGTATGAGGGAGACGGCGAGCTGCGCGTGCGGGTTTCGTTTGATAAAGGCAACCGCACCCTGACCATCGCCGATAACGGTATCGGTATGAACCGGGAAGAGGTTATCGACCATCTCGGCACCATCGCCAAATCCGGCACCAAAGCGTTCCTCGAATCGATGGGTTCCGACCAGGCGAAGGATAGCCAGCTGATCGGTCAGTTCGGCGTCGGCTTCTATTCGGCCTTCATCGTGGCGGACAAAGTGACCGTGCGTACCCGTGCGGCGGGCGACAAGCCGGAAAACGGCGTGTTCTGGGAATCCGCCGGCGAAGGCGAATATACCGTAGCTGATATCACCAAAGCCGATCGCGGCACCGAAATCACCCTGCATCTGCGCGAAGGCGAAGATGATTTCCTCAACGACTGGCGCGTGCGCTCTATCATCAGCAAGTATTCCGACCATATCGCGCTGCCGGTTGAGATTGAAAAACGGGAAGAGAAAGACGGCGAAACCGTGATTTCGTGGGAAAAAATCAACAAGGCGCAGGCCCTGTGGACCCGCAGCAAATCCGAAGTTAACGACGACGAATACAAAGAGTTTTATAAGCATATCGCTCACGACTACAGCGACCCACTGACCTGGAGCCACAACCGCGTGGAAGGTAAGCAGGAGTACACCAGCCTGCTGTATATCCCGTCGCAGGCGCCGTGGGATATGTGGAACCGCGATCATAAACACGGCCTGAAGCTGTACGTCCAGCGTGTGTTCATCATGGACGACGCCGAGCAGTTTATGCCGAACTACCTGCGCTTCGTGCGCGGCCTGATCGATTCCAACGATCTGCCGCTGAACGTCTCCCGTGAAATCCTGCAGGACAGCAGCGTGACCCGCAACCTGCGCACCGCGCTGACCAAACGCGCGCTGCAGATGCTGGATAAGCTGGCGAAAGACGACGCTGAAAAATACCAAACCTTCTGGAAACAGTTCGGCCTGGTGCTGAAAGAGGGCCCGGCGGAAGATCCGAGCAACCAGGAAGCGATCGCCAAACTGCTGCGTTTCGCGACCACCCATACCGACTCCTCCGCGCAGACCGTATCGCTGGAAGAGTATGTCTCACGCATGAAAGAAGGTCAGGAGAAGATCTACTACATCACAGCCGACAGCTATGCGGCGGCGAAGAGCAGCCCGCACCTCGAGCTGCTGCGTAAGAAAGGGATCGAAGTGCTGCTGCTCTCCGATCGCATCGACGAGTGGATGATGAGCTACCTGACCGAGTTCGACGGCAAAGCGTTCCAGTCTGTCGCTAAAGCTGACGAGTCGCTGGACAAGCTGGCGGATGAAGTAGACGAGTCCACCAAAGAAGCCGAAAAAGCGCTGGAGCCGTTCGTTGAGCGGGTGAAAAACCTGCTTGGCGACCGGGTGAAAGAGGTGCGTCTGACCCATCGTCTGACCGACACCCCGGCGATCGTCACCACCGACGCCGACGAGATGAGCACTCAGATGGCGAAGCTGTTCGCGGCAGCGGGCCAGGCGGCGCCGGAAGTGAAATACATCTTCGAACTGAATCCGGCGCATCAGCTGGTGAAACGCGCGGCCGATACCCAGGACGACGCGCAGTTCGGCGAATGGGTGGAACTGCTGCTGGATCAGGCGCTGCTGGCCGAGCGCGGCACGCTGGAAGATCCGAACCAGTTTATCCGTCGTATGAACCAGCTGCTGGCTTCCTGACACGAAGCTGAACGAGTAGCCCAGCGAGCGACGCGACGCCGGGAACGGGATAAATGCCCCGTCTGAGCGATGTGCTCAGGCGGGGCATTTCACATTGGATTGCATAAAATATCTCACCATTAACCGTTTCAGCCGCACCGCCTTCCTTGAGCCATCGCCGTTCTGGTGGTATGGTTTAGCGTTTTTGAAAAATTGAATCGACTTTTGAGGGGATTTTCGTAATGCGTATTATTCTGCTTGGCGCTCCGGGCGCGGGTAAAGGAACTCAGGCTCAGTTCATCATGGAGAAATACGGTATTCCGCAAATCTCCACCGGCGATATGCTGCGCGCGGCGGTAAAATCCGGCTCTGAGCTCGGTAAGCAAGCGAAAGACATTATGGACGCAGGCAAGCTGGTGACCGATGAGCTGGTCATCGCGCTGGTGAAAGAGCGTATCGCCCAGGAAGATTGCCGTAACGGCTTCCTGCTGGACGGCTTCCCGCGGACCATTCCGCAGGCTGACGCCATGAAAGAGGCGGGCATTACCGTTGATTACGTGCTGGAATTCGACGTGCCGGACGAACTGATCGTTGACCGCATCGTTGGCCGTCGCGTCCACGCGGCATCCGGTCGCGTATACCACATCAAATTCAATCCGCCGAAGGTGGAAGGCAAAGACGACGTGACCGGCGAAGAGCTGACCACCCGTAAAGACGATCAGGAAGAGACCGTGCGTAAGCGTCTGGTAGAATACCATCAGATGACAGCGCCGCTGATCGGCTACTACACCAAAGAAGCGCAGGCGGGCAACACCAAATACGCCAAAGTCGATGGCACCAAAGCGGTAGCTGACGTGCGCGCCGAACTGGAAAAAATCCTCGGCTGATAAAGCCTTTTCTCATCCTGCTGCGGCAGGATGAGAACTCCTCTCATTTCTACCTTTTGCTATGATTGGTTCCGTTTAGCGCCATTTCAGCTACAATTGGCTGCGATTCAAATGGTTAAGAGGCGGTAATGCATCAGACGAAAACAGGTATCTTGCTGGCCAATTTAGGCACTCCCGATGCGCCCACCCCCGGGGCGGTGAAGCGCTATCTGCGACAATTCCTCAGCGACAAACGGGTGGTGGATACGTCTCGTCTGCTATGGTGGCCGCTGCTGCGCGGCGTCATACTGCCGATTCGCTCCCCGCGTGTGGCGAAGCTCTATCAGTCCGTGTGGATGGAAGAGGGATCGCCGCTGATGGTGTATAGTCGTCGCCAGCAGCAGGCGCTGGCTGCCAGGCTGCCGGATACCCCGGTGGCGCTGGGCATGAGCTATGGTTCACCGTCACTGGCCAGCGCGGTGGATGACTTACTGGCGCAGGGGGTGGAGCACATCGTGGTGCTGCCGCTGTATCCGCAATATTCCTGCTCGACGGTGGCCGCCGTCTGGGACGAACTGGCGCGGATTCTGGCGAAAAAGCGCGCCATTCCGGGTATCTCGTTTATTCGCGACTATGCCGAACATCCGGACTATATCCATGCGCTGGCGGCCAGCGTGCGCGCTTCCTTCGCTGTCCATGGGGAACCGGATCTGCTGCTGCTCTCCTATCATGGGATCCCGCAGCGCTATGCCAACCAGGGCGATGATTATCCTCAGCGCTGTCGCGATACGACGCGGGAACTGGTTTCCGCGCTGGGGCTGCCGCCGGAGCGGGTGATGATGACTTTCCAGTCGCGCTTTGGCCGGGAACCCTGGCTGACGCCGTACACCGATGAAACGCTAAAGATGCTCGGCGAGAAAGGGACGAAGCATATTCAGGTGCTGTGCCCGGGGTTTGCCGCCGACTGTCTCGAAACGCTGGAAGAAATCGCCGTCCAGAACCGGGAAATATTCCTCGAAGCAGGCGGCAAGCAATATGAATATATTCCGGCGCTTAATGCGGACGCAGCGCATATTGAGATGATGGTCAATCTGACGGCGCCTTATCGCTGATCGCGCGCAGGGCGGGGAATATGCTACTATTTCCCGCTTGTTCCCTGTTATTTAAGCGCCACTATGAAATTTCCCGGTAAACGCAAATCTAAACACTATTTTCCCGTTAACGCCCGCGATCCGCTGCTGCAGCAAATTCAGCCGGAGAATGAATCCAGCGTCTCCTGGGTGGTCGGTATCGACCAGACGCTGGTGGATATCGAAGCGAAAGTGGATGAGGCGTTTATCGTGCGCTACGGCCTGAGCGCGGGCCATTCGCTGGTGATTGAAGATGACGTCGCCGAGGCGCTGTACCAGGAGCTGGTGCGCAACAATCTCATTACCCATCAGTTTGCCGGCGGCACCATCGGCAATACCATGCACAACTACTCGGTGCTGGCGGACGATCGCTCGGTGCTGCTTGGCGTGATGTGCAGCAATATCGAAATCGGCGGCTATGCCTATCGTTACCTGTGCAATACCTCCAGCCGCACCGATCTGAACTATCTGCAGGGCGTCGACGGCGCCATTGGCCGCTGCTTTACCCTGATCGGTGACAGCGGCGAGCGCACCTTCGCCATCAGCCCGGGCCACATGAACAAGCTGCGTCCGGAAAGCATTCCGGAAGCGGTGATCGCCGGCGCCTCGGCGCTGGTGCTGACCTCTTACCTGGTCCGCTGCAAGCCGGGCGAGCCGATGCCGGACGCCACGATGAAGGCTATTGAGTATGCCAAAAAGCACGATGTGCCGGTGGTGTTAACCCTCGGAACCAAATACGTGATTGCCGATAACCCGGCGTGGTGGCAGGAGTTCCTGCAGGAGCATGTCTCTATTCTGGCAATGAACGAAGAGGAAGGGGAAGCGCTGACCGGCTTTGCCGATCCGCTGTCAGCGGCGAATAAGGCGCTGGACTGGGTCGACCTGGTGCTGTGCACCGCCGGCCCGGCGGGCCTGTATATGGCGGGCTTCACTGAAGAAGAGGCGAAGCGTAAAACCCAGCATCCGCTGCTGCCGGGGGCGATCCCGGAGTTTAACCAGTTTGAATTCAGCCGCGCGATGCGTCACCAGGATTGCGTTAATCCGCTGCGCATATATTCCCATATCGCTCCCTATATGGGCGGCCCCGAGAAGATCATGAACACCAACGGCGCAGGCGACGGCGCGCTGGCGGCGCTGCTGCATGACATCACCGCCAATAACTACCACCGCAATAACGTACCCAACTCCAGCAAGCACAAATGCAAATGGCTGACCTACTCCTCGCTGGCGCAGGTGTGTAAATATGCCAACCGCGTGAGCTATCAGGTGCTGAACCAGCACTCGCCGCGTTTAACCCGCGGCCTGCCGGAGCGTGAGGACAGCCTGGAAGAGGCGTACTGGGATCGGTAAGCGCGTCCCTCTCCCGGCGGGGAGAGGGCAGTACATCAGCCGGTGACCACTTCGCCGGCCGGTGGCGTTTCCAGAAGCCGCAGCATGGCGCGGGCAATTTCCCGTTCGCCCATCACCACCTGATTGGCTCCGCGATCGATAATGTAGTCCACTTCGTCATCATAATGGGCGCGGGCGATAATCTCGATATTCGGACATTTTTCCCGTGCGGAAGCGACAATCTCTCCGGCCTCGTAGCCGTTAGGGATTGTCAGCAGCAGCCAGCGGGCGCAATCGAGATGCGCCAGCTCCATGATCTCTTCATTGGCGGCATTGCCGAGCACCGCGCTGATCCCGCGCTCGCGTAGCTCATCCACGCGGGTGCGCGAGGTTTCAACCACCACCAGCGGGATCCCCTGGGCCATCAGCTTCTCGCCCAGCAGGCTGCCGACGCGGCCGAAGCCGACCAACAGCGCGTGGTTGCAGATATCGACCGGCACCTGCTTCTCGTCTTCCAGGACCTCTTCCAGCGTCTGCTCGTCGAGGGTTTCGGTTTTATCGAGATATTTTTCCAGCAGGGTAAACAGCACCGGGTTGAGCATAATTGAGATGATCGCCCCGGCCAGTACCAGATTTTGTCCGGCCTGCGGCAGCAGGTTAAGCGCCATTCCCAGGCCGGCGAGAATAAAGGCAAACTCGCCAATCTGCGCCAGGCTGGCGGCGATGGTCAGCGCGGTGCGCGGCGAGTGACCAAACATCCGCACAAGGAAAAAGGCGGCTGCGGATTTACCAAAGATAATAATCGCCAGCGTCGCCAGCACCGCCAGCGGCTGTTGGACCAGCACCATCGGGTCAAACAGCATGCCGACGGAGACGAAGAACAGCACCGCGAAGGCGTCGCGCAGCGGCAGGGTGTCATGGGCGGCGCGGTGGCTGAGCTCGGATTCGTTAAGCACCATGCCGGCAAAGAAGGCGCCGAGGGCAAAAGAGACATCAAACAGCTCCACGGCGCCGAAGGCGATGCCCAGCGCCAGGGCCAGCACCGACAGAGTGAACAGCTCGCGTGAGCCGGTGGCGGCGCTGCGCGACATGATCCACGGCACCAGCCGGCGGCCGACCAGCATCATAATGGCGATAAAGGCCACCACTTTGCCAATGGTGATCCCGAGGTCGAGGGCCAGGGACGCGAAGCCGACGTTGCCTTTCTCCGCCATACCGGCAATCGCCGGCAGCAGGACCAGCGTCAGGACCATCACCAGGTCTTCCACAATCAGCCAGCCGATGGCGATTTGCCCGCGCTGGCTGTCAATCAGTTGTCGTTCCTCCAGCGCGCGCAGCAGCACTACGGTACTGGCGGTGGAGAGGCACAGGCCAAAGACGATGCCGGTCATCAGCGACCAGCCGAGGGCGGCGGAGAGCGCCATACCCAGCAGCGTCGCCACGGCTATCTGGGCGATAGCCCCGGGGATGGCGATCGATTTTACCGCCATCAGGTCTTTAAGTGAGAAATGCAGCCCGACGCCGAACATCAGCAGAATGACGCCAAGTTCCGCCAGTTCCGGAGCCAGTTTGGTGTCAGCAACAAAGCCAGGGGTGAAAGGTCCGGCCAGCACGCCCGCTAAGAGATATCCCACCAGAGGAGAAATACGTAGCTTATTGGCAATCATGCCGAGAATAAAGGCGAGCACGAGGCCGCCGACAATGGTGGTGATAAGCGGTGTTGCGTGGTGCATTCCGTCTCCTTTCCAGTGGTGTATCGGTCCATTTTGCTACCCTGTCCGGGTAATAGTTTATGACAAAAACGTTCACTTTGTTTATGAATAATTCTTGAGTTGTGCAAAAAAATGCAATTAGCCGATGAAAAGGCACAGAAGGGAAAATGGCGGGGGGAAATCGTGGAACAGGCTGATGACACAAGGGTTAACGGCGGCCAGGGTTGCACTTTGGCCGCCGAATAATCAGGCTTTTTGCCGGTTATCAGGAAGGAATATCGTCAGGAATCCCAGCAGCGGCAGGAAGGCGCAGATTTTATAAACCAGATCGATGCTGGTATGGTCCGCCAGCAGGCCTAACACCGCGGCGCCAAGGCCGCCCATGCCAAAGGCGAAGCCGAAAAACAGGCCAGAAACCATGCCGATGCGTCCCGGCAGCAGTTCCTGCGCATAGACCAGAATAGCGGAAAAGGCCGAGGCGAGGATAAAACCAATGATCACCGTTAAAATCCCCGTCCATTCAAGGCTGGCGTAGGGTAAAACAAGGGTGAAAGGCGCTACGCCGAGGATAGAGCCCCAAATCACATATTTACGCCCAATTTTATCGCCAACAGGCCCGCCAATTACCGTCCCGGCGGCAACCGCGAACAGGAAGGCAAACAGATGAAGCTGAGCGTTTTGCACCGTTAAGCCGAATTTATGCATTAGATAAAAGGTGTAATAGCTACTAATGCCGCCATATAGAAATATTTCGAGAAAATCAGCATCAGCAGAATGCCTACCGCCAGAATAACCTTCTTGCGCGGCAGCGGATTAACGATGGCCGGTTTCGGTTTGCCCTTATTCATTCGATGCTGCGCGGCATACCAGCGGCTGATTTGCGACAGCACGACAATAGCCAGCAGAGCGGCCAGCACAAACCAGGCGACGTTGCCTTTGCCGTACGGGGCGATGATCACCGCCGCCAGCAATGGGCCAAGCGAGCTGCCGAAATTGCCGCCCACCTGGAACAGCGACTGGGCCAGGCCGTGACGGCCGCCGGAGGCCATCCGCGCCACGCGGGATGATTCCGGATGGAAAACCGAGGAGCCGGTACCTACCAGCGCGGCGGCCAGCAGCACCATGCCGAAGCTACCGGCCAGCGCGAGGAGAATCAAACCGCAGAGGGTGAAGCACATGCCCACCGGCAGCGACCACGGCATCGAGCGTTTATCGGTGATGTAGCCAATCACCGGCTGGAATAGCGATGAGGTGAGCTGGAAGGTCAGGGTGATCATGCCGATCTGCACGAAGGTAAGGGAGAACTCCGCCTGCAGCAGCGGGTAGATAGCGAGAATAAGCGACTGGATCATATCGTTAAGCAAATGGGACAGGCTGATCGCGCCTAAGATGCCAAACGAGGTGCGTGCTTTTTGCGGCGGCGCAGCGGGGCCGGACAAGGGTTGAGCGGATTGGTTGGTTGTCATAGGTTCACTTCAGCGAGTTCTATTTGTTGTAGAGAATGCAGGTTGATACCCTAAATAATTCGAGTTGCAGGAAGGCGGCGACGCAGCGAATCCCCAGGAGCTTACTCAAGTAAGTGACTGGGGTGAGCGAGGAAAGCCAACGCACATGCAACTTGAAGTATGACGGGTAGAATTATTATCCGACTAACATACCTGCTGATAAGGTTTGAAGGAAGTCGCAATTCTGAAAACATATTTGTCAACGCGACTAACTCGCTATACTTTCGGCACTTGGGATTAAGTCAGGGAGTGAAGCATGCATTATTTCAAACACAGCGTAGCGCTGGCGCTATTCGCCGCTTTATCGCTGGGCAGCTTGTCGGCACAGGCCTATGAGCAGGATAAAACCTATAAAATTACCATCCTGCACACCAACGATCACCACGGCCATTTCTGGCGCAATGACTACGGCGAATATGGCCTGGCGGCGCAGAAAACGCTGGTCGATGGCATCCGGAAAGAGGTGGCGGCGGAAGGGGGAAGCGTCCTGCTGTTATCCGGCGGCGATATTAATACCGGCGTACCGGAGTCTGATTTACAGGATGCAGAGCCCGATTTTCGCGGCATGAACCTGATCGGCTACGACGCGATGGCGGTGGGAAACCATGAATTCGATAATCCGCTGAGCGTACTGCGCCAGCAGGAAAAGTGGGCTAAGTTCCCGTTCCTGTCGGCCAATATTTATCAGAAAAGCACCGGCGAACGGCTGTTCAAACCCTGGGCGCTGTTTAAGCGCGGTGGGCTGAAAATCGCGGTGATTGGCTTAACCACCGACGATACGGCCAAGATTGGCAATCCGGAATATTTCACCGATATCGAATTCCGCAAACCGGCGGAAGAGGCGAAGCTGGTTATCCAGGAGCTGCAGCAGAATGAAAAGCCTGACGTGATCCTGGCCACCACCCATATGGGCCATTACGACAATGGCAACCACGGCTCTAACGCGCCGGGCGATGTTGAAATGGCGCGGAGTTTACCTGCGGGATCGCTGGCGATGATCGTCGGCGGTCACTCGCAGGATCCGGTATGCATGGCGGCGGAAAATAAAAAGCAGGTCGATTATGTGCCTGGCACCCCGTGCGCTCCGGATCGTCAGAACGGCATCTGGATCGTCCAGGCGCATGAGTGGGGCAAATACGTCGGCCGCGCCGATTTTGAGTTCCGCAACGGCGAGATGAAGCTGGTGCACTATCAGCTGATCCCGGTCAACCTGAAGAAAAAAGTGACTTACGATAACGGCCAAAGCGAGCGGGTGCTGTATACGCCGCAGATCGCCGAGAACCCGCAGATGATGTCGCTGCTGACGCCGTTCCAGAACAAAGGCAAGGCGCAGCTGCAGGTCAAAATCGGCAGCGTGAATGGTCATCTGGAGGGCGACCGCAGTAAAGTGCGCTTTGTGCAGACCAATATGGGCCACCTGCTGCTGGCGGCGCAAATGGCGCGCAGCAACGCGGATTTCGCGGTGATGAGCGGCGGCGGGATCCGCGACTCCATTGAGGCGGGGGATATCACCTACAAAGATGTGATGAAGGTCCAGCCGTTCGGCAATGTGCTGACCTATGTCGATATGAGCGGCAAGGAGGTAGTGGATTACCTGACCGCCGTCGCGCAGATGAAGCCGGATTCCGGCGCTTATCCGCAGTTTGCCAACGTCAGTTTCGTGGCCAAAGACGGTAAGCTGAACGATCTGAAAATCAAAGGCGAACCGGTGGATCCGGCGAAGACCTATCGGATGGCGACGCTGAGCTTTAACGCCACCGGCGGCGATGGCTATCCGAACATCGCCGATAAACCCGGGTATGTGAATACCGGCTTTATCGATGCCGAAGTGCTGAAAGAGTATATCGAGAAGAACTCGCCGCTGGATGCCGCCGCCTATGAGCCGAAAGGCGAGGTGAGCTGGCAGTAAGCCTGGACTTCAGGTTGGCTATTTCCCCGGTGGCGCTACGCTTACCGGGGCTACAAGTTGGGTATCCCGGATAAGGCGCGTGCGCCG